>CALMPX010000300.1 GCA_937871355.1 uncultured Bdellovibrio sp. | reverse complement strand
CGCCAAATAAGAGATGAGTCGCCCGATTTGATAGGACAAAAAATCTTGCTGTTTTCGGTAATTACAAGTTAAAGGTCCACACATCAAAGCACAGTGCCAACTTCCTAGAAAACCCATGATCAATAGCGGTCCCATCCAAACCAACCACGACATTTAGGGGACTCCTATAAAATTGACCACCGAAGAATAAGTCTTTCCTTCTACCGTTAATTCAACGCGAATTTGATTTTGAGCGGATCTGAACCGACTTTCTAAAATTTCGATAAATGCTGAAGTCTTCATATCCTGCTCTGATTGTAAATCGATTTCATTCACAGGGCTAATAAGCTTATAGCCTTCACTTGCATTTTGATCACTGACCTTAACCTGGACATGCAACATGCGGTTGGTCTGATTTTTAAGATGAACGTGGATTTGATTCTGAATAATTTTTTGATCTCCGTCAAAGCGCACGCTAAAAGGATTTTCATGAGCTCGAGCCATATTAAAATCGACTGGTACGCGATGTTCAAGACTCCAAATAAAGCCGCTTAAGAATACAAAAATGAGAACGGCATACAAAGCTAAGCGAAATCTTTTTAAGGTGATGGGTTTATTATTACCTGTTTCGTAGCGAATCAAATGCTGTGGTCTTTTCACTTTTTCCATCACATCGTTACAAGCATCAATACACTTTGCACAAGCAATGCATTCAAGTTGAAAGCCTTTGCGAATATCGATCTTGGTAGGACAAACATTGACGCAGCGGTTACAATCAATACAATCGCCTTTTTCCTTTTCTATGGCCGATATTTTACCCCGTGGCTCACCTCTCAGAGTATCATAAAAAACAATCAACGAATTTCGATCAATTAACGCATTTTGAAAACGCCCGTAGGGGCAAATATAAAAACAAAAATTTTCTCTGAAAAACGCAAAGTTAAAAAATAATACAAAAGTGATTGTCATCAGAACGAAAAAAGCCTGTTGATGCTGAAAAGGACCGTCGTAAATATAACGAGTAACTAGATCGGCTCCGGTAAAATAAGCCACAAATGAATGAGCTAAAATCCAAGAAAAAAATAAATAAACGGAATATAAAAATAATATTTTTATTTTCTTTTGCAAATTGTCTTGGGATTTATAAAAAGCCGACCGCTGGGCAAAAGGACCCATAATTACTTTTTCAATTTTATTAAACAGAGCGTGAATAAAAACGGTCTGCGGACAGGTCCAACCACACCACAAACGCCCAAAAAGGGCTGTAACTAAAAATATTGAAAGCACTAGCAAGATAACCAAAAAGAAAAGTAGCGGAGTGTCATGTGAAAAAAATGTAAAACCAAAAAAAACAAAATGTCGATGAAAAAAATCCATGAGAATAACTGGTTCACCATTTATCTTGACCCACGGAAGTATAAAAAAAATCACCATTAAAATAGTCTGTAAGATATTTCTAAAACGTTGATATTTTCCTTTGACTTCCGCAGGTCCCGCAAATGGCAGCATATATTCCTATCGTTTAAATTCTTGTCCTTCGGAAACTTTGGCTCCAGAAGGATTCGATCCTATTTTTGAAAAAATATAGGCCGCTACGCTTTTGATTTCGTCGGGTTTCAACAGCCCTTCCCAAGCTGGCATCCCTTTGGCCGGCGATCCTTTTTTAATAACATGAATAACGCTGACGCGCGTACCGTCGCCGTTAATCCAGAAATGATCTGTCAGATTCGGCCCGATGATTCCTTGTAGTTTTTCTCCATGGCACATGGCACATTTATCTTTAAATAAGCTGGCACCCGTTTTTAAGGCCACCTCTCCGTTCATAAAAGCCATCAAACTTTCTTCGCTTTCAGTTGGTTCAGGCGGCGCATTCTTTTCGACTTGTTTTTTGTAAGTCTCGAGATCTTGTTGATACTCTTGTATCAAGGTCGGTCCACTACCGGAAAAGTAATGTAAAAAATAAATCAATCCAAAACCAATGCAGACCATAAAAAGAATAACCCACCAATTAGGCATAGGGTTATTCTCCTCGATGATACCGTCGTAGACATGATGTACTTCTGTTTTATTATTTTTATTATTCTCTTCCATCGTAATCTCCTTGAATAAGAGGCAGTTGGCTCTGAGTGACATAAAAAGACTTTTTCTGAACAAACAATGTCCAACACAGAACACCTAAAAACGTGGCCGTAAAAAGTATAAAGCCGATCGCGATCAAATAGCTTTCACTAAAATTTGAAAAAATAAGTTTAGACATTATTTATTTCCTTTCTGACCTAGCGCTTGTAAATAGGCAATCATAGCGAGTATTTCTTTATGATCAATTTGACCTTGTACACCTTGAGTTTTTAACTCGGCCGCTACGGTTTGAGCTTGTTTTTCAGCATCGATGTCTGCGTTTTGAACTTCGACATCCGAATAGGGAACTCCTAGATTTCTAAGCACATTGAGTTTTTTCTTAATCTGTGAATAATCAATGGTCTGTTTTGCAAGCCAAGAGTATTCCGGCATAATCGACTTCGGCTGGATCTGACGTGGATCTAACATATGTTGGTAATGCCACATATCAGGATACTTTTTTCCGACCCGTGATAAATCAGGCCCGGTTCGTTTTGATCCCCATTGGTAAGGGTGATCATAGATAGACTCTTCGATCGTCGACGGATCACCATATCTCAGTTTCTCATCAACTAACGGACGTATTTGTTGCGAATGGCAAAGGTAGCAACCTTCTCTGACATAGATATCTCGACCCTCTTGTTCTAAAGCCGAAAAAGGATGAATCGTTATTTCTGGATTCACATACTGATGTACATTGAGCGTCGGATAGATTTCGATCACAGTTCCCACCAAAACGGCGACGATAGCTAGAATTGTAAATTTCGTCGCGTATCCTTCTAATAAGCGAGGCTCATTATCCGTTTTTATATTATCATTTACTAAATTTGCAATCGGCGTATCAACTAACACTGTTTTGTTTGATTTAATTGTTTTAATAATGTTGTACACCATTAAAACAAATCCACTTAAATAAAGAATTCCACCAAGGAAACGAACCCAATAAAGTGGAACAATACGCACAACTGTTTCAATAAATTCAGGATAAACAAGTTGACCCTGTGGATCGATCGCTTTCCACATCATCCCCTGAGTCACTCCAGCTACCACCATCGAAACGTAGTACAGCACTATACCGACCAAACCTAACCAGAAATGCTGTTCAGCTAGTTTTTTAGAGTATAATTGAGTGTTCCATAATTTTGGAATGAGGTAATAAAGCATACCGAAAATCAGAAATCCATTCCAGCCTAAAGCTCCGCCGTGAACGTGTCCAATAATCCAATCCGTGTAATGACCTAAAGCACTGACTGATTTGATCGACAACAAAGGTCCTTCGAAAGTCGCCATACCATAGAACGTCAAAGCGGCGATAAAAAATTTCCAGATCGGTTCATGCCGCACAGAACTCCATCGTCCTTTGAATGTGAGCAGTCCATTAATCATGCCGCCCCAACTTGGCGCCCAGAGCATAATCGAGAAAATCATACCGAGTGTTTGAAGCCAGTCTGGTAAGGACGTGTAAAGTAAATGATGAGGTCCGGCCCAGATGTAAATAAATACTAAGGCCCAGAAATGAATAATGGACAAACGGTAGGAATATATCGGAGCGTTCACAACTTTAGGAACATAGTAATACATGAGTCCTAAAAATGGCGTGGTTAAGAAAAAAGCGACGGCATTATGTCCATACCACCATTGAACTAAAGCATCCTGCATCCCAGCCCAGACCGTATAACTTTTCATAAAACTAAACGGAATAGCAATCGAATTCACAATATGAAGAATCGCGACGGTGACTATAGTTGCGATGTAAAACCAAATCGCCACATACATATGCTTTTCGCGTCGTTTATAAAGTGTTCCAAAAAAATTAATGGCAAAGACCACCCACACCAGCGTAATGAGGATATCAATCGGCCATTCTAATTCAGCGTACTCTTTACCTTGAGTAAAACCCAACGGTAACGTGATAGCGGCACAAAGAATAATTAACTGCCATCCCCAAAAATGAATGCGCCCTAAGAGATCAGAAAATAATCGAGTTCTTAAAAGACGTTGTGTCGAATGATAAATACCAGCAAAAATAGCGTTTCCGGCAAAAGCAAAAATAGCCGCATTAGTATGGAGCGGTCTAATTCGTCCAAATGTCAGCCAGGGAACTCCTCCGTTAGCCGGCCAATATGCCAGCTGTAAAGCCGCTAATAACCCGACCAGAAAAGCCACTCCGGCCCAGACCATCGTGATCAGTAAAAATTTCCTGACCAGATCATCATCGTAGGAATTTTTCGAAATATCATTTTTCATTTTTTAGTCCTTTCATTTTTTTATTAATTATAAAATCTTCTTTTAACATACGAATAGCCGGCGTTTCAGGATCATCAAACTGACCATTTGACAGAGCCCATAAATAACAACACACAAAAATAAAAGACAAAATCAATGCGACCGAAACCATAAATAAAATAGTCGTCATTTAAGTCTCCAGACGGTGTGAAGAGTAATACAAACTGAACTGATCGGCATCAGTACGGCCGCCACTAAAGGGTTAATCAATCCCATTAAAGCTAAAATTCCGCCGATTGTATTATAGAGAATAGCAAAAAAGAGATTGGCTTTAAGCGTGTTTTGAATTTTTTTTGAAATCTCGAAAATTTCCAATATCGAATTTAAATTTTTCTGGGGGGCATAGACATCACTTACTTTCAAAGTTGAGTCGAACTGACCTCGTATGGCAAAACTGACATAGGCTACGTTCAAGGCCGACAAATCGTTCAATCCATCACCAATATAAAGACAAGGATTGTGAGCTTCAATAAAAGTTTTTTTAGATTCTGCGGACTGATCGGCGAAAACATGAGCTGGACGAATTCCGATTTCTTTAGCTATAGCTACAGCGCGAGAACGATGATCACCGGTCAACATCATCACATCGTAATCTCGTTTCTGAAATTCATTTACGATGGATGAAGCTTCGTGATGAATTTTTTCGTCAAAATAAAGATAAGCTAAAACTTGATTGTCTTCAGAGTATTCAACTTGAATGGCATCACTGTCGCTTTGTCGTGGACTCTTAACTAAGCGATAATGATGACCCTCAAAATGAGCCTCAACCCCGGAGCCGATCATATCATTAACATGAACAACTTGAGCGATTTTAATGTCTGACCATTCTTTTTTTAAGCTTAAGGCCACAGGATGCAGTGATGATTTTTCTAGACCCAGTATAATCGATTTATGATGGGAGCTAATATCCGTCGGAAATACTTTAATCAATTTCAGTTCCGATGACGTTAATGTTCCCGTTTTATCAAATACTATTTTAGTCACTTGAGACACTTTTTCGAACAAGGCATCTGACTTGATGAAGAATCCTTTTTCCTGGGCCTTTTTCAATCCCAGACTGTGAGCCAACGGAGTTCCAAAAGCTACGGCACAGGGACAGGCAATTGTAATCAAGGCCAAACATCTTTTAAAAGCTTCCATTCCTAAGCTTTCATAATTCAAAAAGAAAAAAAGCCCGGCGATTAAAAACACGGACCAGGTTAAGCGATGAGATACTTTGTCGCTCAAAGATTGAATTTTATTTTTTTCTTTTCGATCAAAATCGATTTTATTTAAAGACTGGGCCAGTTGACTTTCGAGTGAGGTCGTCTGTGTTGTCAAAATAGCATTCGTACTGCTTAAACGGCTTCCTGCTAAAATAAAATCGTTTTGGTGTTTTT
>CALMPX010000299.1 GCA_937871355.1 uncultured Bdellovibrio sp. | reverse complement strand
CTAGAAAAATCGCAGACAGGTCATTTTGATGTCGGTCATTTGTAAAGTTACAAACGTTTCTAAATCATTCCAACCTGACTTTTATAAAAAATCTGTTCAAGTTTTGAAAAGCGTTAACTTCCAGATCAATGAAGGTCGTTTCGTTGGTTTTATCGGCCCTAATGGAGCTGGTAAAACCACGACGATTAAATGCATGATGCAGTTTATTTTTCCAGATCAGGGTGATGTTACTTTTTTCGAACAACACGATTTAATTGAGGCCAAAAAAAGAATCGGTTTCTTGCCGGAGCGCCCTTATTTTCAGGAGTTTTTATCTGCGACCGAGTTCTTAAAACTTCATTGGAACTTGTCCGGTCTTAAAAAAGCTGACTTTCAAAAGCGATGCGACGAAGTTTTAGAGCAAGTGAAATTATCACATGCTCGGCATAAAAAATTACGAGATTATTCTAAGGGGATGCTTCAGCGAATTGGAATTGCTCAGGCGCTGTTGGCTAAGCCTGATTTTTTAATCTTGGATGAGCCTATGTCGGGTTTAGATCCAGACGGTCGGATTTTAATTAAAGATATTTTAAAAAGTTTTAAAGAAAAAAAAATAACAGTTTTGATGAGTAGTCACTTGTTAGAAGATGTGGAAGAGCTTTGTGATGACTTGATAATTCTTCACAAAGGTGAAACCTTATTTAACGGTCCCATTTTTGATTTTAAACACAATTTTAGCTCATTGGAAGAAGCTTACAAGGCCTTCAAGGGAAAAATTGAAGAGGTTAATTACAACGCATGATCAGCTTAATTTATATTAATACTCAAGAATGGTTAAGGCTCAAGTTTTTACAAGTCGTCGTTTTTTTATCTTTCGCCTATATCTGTATCAGCTATTTATTGGCCGCTTTAAGTTTTACAGAACAAGCTCGAATTAAATTTGATCTCGGTTTGGCCGGTATGGAAATCACAACATTTTTAGTGGCGGCCTTTATTTCTACCCATGCTTTATACCGTGATATCGATAGAAAAACTTTTCAAGTGATCCTGGCTCGCCCGATAGAGCGCTGGAATTTATTAGTTGGTTATTTAGGAAGTCTTTTTGTTTTGAATACTATCTTGATTGCTTTTTTAGGCATAACGATGACGTTATTTTTTGATTTCGAAGGAGATTTGGGAACCAGTTTATTTAACATCATTGTTATTATGATTACAGTTTTATTAAAATCAGTTGTTATTGGCGCTTTCGGTGTCATGATGAGTACGATCGCTCGTCCCATGTTTAGCTTGGTGTTCACTATTTCATACTGGATTTTAGCCTATTCAATTTCTGATATTGAGTATTTCATTCAAAAAGCCGGTTTACATAGTCTTGATTTTTTGGTTATTGTTTTGAATTTTTTAGTTCCACAGTTTTATACATTCAATTGGAAAAGTTATTATTACATGAAGAATGGATTCTCCTATAGTGAAATTATGTGGTCTTGGTTTCATTGTGTTGGATGGATTTTCTTATTATTATTTACGGCATCACTCTTAATAAGAAGGAAAGACATTGTCTGATTTAGATATTTTTTACACCGGCATGTTATTTTTATTCGGAGCTTGCTTTGGTAGCTTCGCCAACGCCATTATATACCGATGGCCTCTCGGGATGTCGATTCTAGGTCGAAGTTGTTGTACTCAATGTAAAAAACAAATTCCAGGGTGGCACAATATACCACTTATTTCCTATTTTATTTTAAAAGGAAAGTGCTCGAATTGCTCCGCTCATTTTTCTATTCGCTACCCTTTAGTTGAACTTCTCACGGCGATTTTATTTTCATCTGTTTATTTTTACTACGGTTGGTCATGGACCACAGTTGAATATCTTATTCTTGTTTGGTCTTTGGTGGTTTGTAGTTTTATAGATCTTGATCATATGATTTTGCCGGATGCTTTCACTTTAAGTGGAATTGCGATTGGTTTGCTCGGAGCTTTTCTCAATCCCGAACGTCAATTTATGGACGCTGTTTGGGGCACTCTTTTCGGCGGCGGCATTTTGTGGATCGTGGCATATATATATTATATTTTTACTGGACGCGAAGGTTTAGGCGGCGGTGATATTAAATTACTGGGTTGGCTCGGAGCCATACTTGGTTGGAAAGCCATTCCGTTTATCATTCTGACTTCATCTGTTTTTGGAACAGTTGTTGGTCTTTATCTCTCGAGAAATAGTGAAGATAAAATGAAAGCTGTTATTCCTTTTGGACCCTTCATCGCCTTAGGAGCTGTCCTTTATATTTTAGGACTTAAGTCAGCTGGTCTTTGGTATGTAGATCTCTTCTTTCCCCCAATTCAATAGTTTCTCTTTTGACAGGACTCGTCTTTCGATCAGATAATTTAAGTTGCAACAGCTGGGGAGTATGATTAGCAACTATGTTATTCTCATCAAAAAAAGTAGTCGGAGTTGATCTAGGATCAAGTTCGATTAAACTCGCACAAGTTTCAAAATCGAAAGGCATGGCCTTGCTGGACAACTTTGCTTTTGTTCAGACTCCAGCTCAAACCATAAATAACGGTGACATTACTGATACTTATCTTTTAGGTGAATCCGTTAAAATGTTACTTAAAGAACAA
>CALMPX010000298.1 GCA_937871355.1 uncultured Bdellovibrio sp. | reverse complement strand
TGGCGTAATCGTAAACCGGAACCAACCAAGCTCCTGAAGTCGCCTCCACAACCTCGTCTTTATTTGACGCGCAAGCGGTAAAGCAAAAAACGATAAGAACAAGATCTAATATTTTCAAAAGTGTTTTCATTATTTAAACCTGTCTTTTTTACGTAAGATAACTTCAAACACTCCGGCATTTATTTCATCAGCGTATTCTTTAAATTCAGTTTGAGTTTTATTATAAACGATTCCAAACACCAGATAATCGATGGTGACAGAGAAGTGATCTGCGACTCGACGAACTTGATTCAGATCTCTGGGTTTTTGACCATTCATCCATTGGTAAATAGTTTTGGATGAGATCTGAGTAGCTCGTGCTAATTGAGCGACTGTCGTATCATGTTGGGTGATTAAGCTCTTGAGCTGTTTATGTAATATCATATCTTTTGATGATTCGGCGGAGGCTCGAGTTATTTTAAACTGATTCTCATTCACGTTAGTAAATTCCTTAGTTAAAGATTTTAATTCTTTAACTAGTTATATTTTTTGCTTTTAAGATTTTCTAATGATGATGAGCTTTTGCAGCGTTGAGGCCGTTTCATATTCGTTCACGCATGAGTTCACGTCTGGACGCTCAGGTACTTGTCATGACTTGGAAAATAGCTTTTTCTCATGGCCGAGTTGTATAGATATTTTTAGTATTTGAAGAAATAAAAAACGACTTTGATTAAAAGCGGCTACAATTAATATAGATTTTTAGAAATAAAAGTAAAGAAAAATAAATCAATTTTTTAGAAAAAATTGGTGTATCCGCCTTGAGAAGTTTCGAAGTATATGTATCAATTAATCAGTTCAAGCTTTTCTTCGAATTGCCATTATCGCGGACACAACCGCACTTGAAGCTGATGTGAATTCACTTTTAGTACCAAGAGCAGTCTCTTCTGATGTATCTTGCCCAGAATCTGCTTTATATACCACCTGAGCTGCCGCTTTATGAAATTTAGCATGTTCTTGTTTTAAAGTAGCGTATTCAGGCAATGATGAGTACTTAGCCCCTTCACCATAAATCCATTGTCCTAGGGCACATTTATTATCAACTTGAATCTCACTTACTTTAAGAGATCCATCCGGTTTTCTTAAATAGGTTGATAACTTCATTTTCCAAGAGCTATGTGCTTTTATTGCTTCATCGAAATCCATAATTAGACCTCCATACAGTCGAGTTTACACAATAAAATTCGAATGATGTTGAGACAACTCTTATTTTAATAAGAAAGTTCAATCTGGACCATCGCTTAAATTTACTCAATTCTAGGAAAATATGGTGCGGACGGCAGGACTCGAACCTGCAACCTACCGGTTCGAAGCCGGGAATTCTATCCATTGAACTACGACCGCACAGTCTGTGAATTAATTGGTCTTCAAAAGATAGCCTAGTCCTGCCACCAAATCAACTTATTAGGCACGGTGTTCTCGGCCGTTCCCTGACGAGGGAATTTGTCTTGAAGATGTGTTTGAATGGCTTCGATGGCGGCGATAAGGCCTTTCTCGTAGTCTTCTTTTTTAAAATTCTGCTGCAATATCGCCAATGTTTCTTCAGTGATCTGCTTAATATTTTGCACTTTGATGCGAGGATCCGGTAACAGCACGATGTGTTTTTCCATGATCGAGATATAAAGTAAAAGCGCATTATGTGATTTGATATCTTGCAGTCTTTTTTTTGAGAAAACCATATGAGCTTTTTCATGAACTTGGCGATACTTTTCATGCTTGGAAATAAATAATCGCTTCACAGCATCCAGTCGGCTTAAATAACGTGTTAAAATGATCGCTAGAACAAGCGCTAAGCCAAAATACATTCCTTTGGCTTTCCACGAGTCATAAAGAAAAAAGGCAAAAACAAATTCAACGATCGAAATAAATAAAATACTTAAAATCAGTGATAATCCCCACCCCACATGTTCAGTGTAAGAGGATTGCTGAGCAATCACCGGGATAAATTCAAAATCCACTTTGGATTCAAATTTTTCGATTTCATTTGCAATGGTTTGCGAGTTGATCTCTTTAAATTTCATAATCCCTTACCAATCCCCACTGGCGCCACCGCCACTGGAAGATCCGCCGCCCCCGGACCAACCGCCTCGGCCCCCGCCGCCCCCGCCTCGGCCTCCGGAAAGAAGGGCAAAGAGTAACTGCAGCGCTAAAGCCGGACTAAACATAAAAAGAATAATAAAAAAACCAATGAATCCAAAAAGAAGATACTGAACAGGAATTTTACCTTTTTGAGTTGGATTTTGATTGTTATCTAAAAAAGATTCATCACCTGTTGTGATATAATGTTCAATGGACGCTACACCGGCTTGAATACCGACATCAAATTGACCACGTTGAAAAAACGGTTTGACCACTTCGACGATAATTCTTTTAGCAATGACATCAGGAACAGAGCCTTCCAGGCCCTGGCCCACTTCGATCCGCATTTTTTTATCTTGGGCCGCCACCAGGAATAAAATTCCGGTGTCTTTTTTTTCATCGCCCAGTTTCTATTTATCAAAAATCTGAATCGTAACATTTTCAATCGGCTCGTTATCCAGTGTTTTAACAATGAGAACTTGAATTTGTGCGCCGGTTTTCGCTTTAAATTGATAAATGTCTTCCGCTAAACTTTGTTGTGTGCTGGCCTGTAAAATACCGGCTTGATCCATCACCGGACCAGTTAAGGCCGGAACTTCAAAAGCGCTAACTGTCGAAGTTAACGCTAAGAAGGCCGTAAAAAAAAGAACTGAAATAAACTTCATTAATTAAACTAAAATTTAAAGAACTTCTCTTTACTAAAAATTAAAAGGAATTCAAAAATTATTTTAAACTTTATCTTGGAGAATGCAAATCAAACTTATTGGTCAACTTAGATCTAACTTAAGTTAAATGACATTCATTTTTAGTCATTTTAGTGAAGAATTAGCAAAACACAAAAAAATATCGAAGCAAGTAAAAAATTTGTTAAACGAAACTTCACAATAAATTAATTAAGCAATAATTAAACTTTTTACTGAAATAAAATTCAATCGAAAAAATTAAATTCCAGGAAAATTCAAGTAAATTTTACCAGAATTTGATTGCAAATAACT
>CALMPX010000297.1 GCA_937871355.1 uncultured Bdellovibrio sp. | reverse complement strand
TCTGTAATATCCGAAGCTTTAAAAGACTGAGACGATGCGCATGAGACTAGAAATAGTCCCGCAAATAAAATAGCAATAATTTTTTTCATAATTCCTCTTAATAATTTTTATTTAATAATTTCAAATAGATTTTTGATTCATTAAACAAAAATTGGAGGCCTTAAAAATATAGCGAAGTAAGGATTATTATATATTGTTTCATTACCTCTTGAATAAGTTTCCCATGGAGACGTTATTAATAAGTAGGTGTTTTCCGTAACTTTGGCATTGCAAAAATGGTTAGCATGGCAAACGGTGTGAGAACAGCTTGAGTTTACATCACACGAATGACCTACTATTTCTCTAACAGAAATGTAAACCGAACTATCCTGAATAGTATTTTCAATATTTTGCAGTGGTTCACGGTGTACGCAATCCAGCACTTCAGTAATAATTACAACTGAAACCAATATTAAGCTAAAAAAGATTGTTACAAATTTATTGAACATATTTTTAAGTAAAAAGCAGCTACTCGGCTTTCCGAACACAATAATTCTAAGGGGAATTAAACGTGTTCCTACTTCCCGAGTAACCGCAGATAATATCTTAGTGCGCAACCTTTCCGACCATTTTTGATTCAAATTTCGAATACAAAATCGGAAGTACTATTAAAGTCAAAAGAGTAGAAGAAATAATTCCACCAATAACGACTGTAGCAAGCGGCTTCTGAACTTCAGCTCCAACTCCCGTTGAAATCATCATCGGAATAAATCCAAATACAGCAACGAGCGCCGTCATCATAACTGGTCTTAATCGCACTAAAGTTCCTTCAAGCACAAGTTCCTTACCTGTCTTACCCTCGGCTTTAAGTTGATTAAAGAAATTCACCAGTACTACTCCATTAAGAACCGCAATACCAGATAGAGCGATAAATCCGATTCCAGCGGAGATACTAAATGGTAAACCATTTAAAATAAGCCCAATAACTCCGCCAACTAATGCCATAGGAATACAGCCAAAGATGAGCATTGTCTGCGCGACACTTCCAAAGGCCGCGTACACCATCATAAGAACTAGAATAAGAGCTACCGGAGCTAATATCATTAATCTTGATTTGGCTTCATTTAAGTTTTTAAAATTTCCGCCCCATTCGAA
Organism: uncultured Bdellovibrio sp.; assembly: GCA_937871355.1. Lineage (GTDB taxonomy): Bacteria > Bdellovibrionota > Bdellovibrionia > Bdellovibrionales > Bdellovibrionaceae > Pseudobdellovibrio. The sequence goes on along the minus strand of CALMPX010000297.1, from coordinate 3,289 downwards.
ATAATATCCCGCTGGAAGCTTAATTTCCTTTTCAACGATGCTTTGCGCTTCCTTAACAAAAGATTCAGTATCTCGGCCACGTAAATTAATTAAGACAGCCGTTCTGCGATTCGAGTTTTCTCGGTTTACACTTCCATACGTCTCTTGAAATCCTATATTAGATAAATTTCCCAAGGGCACGACAGTATTTGATGCTATACCGACGGGCAAATCTTTAATAAGTTCGATATCAGATCTAAAATCATTATCTAAGCGAACAACAATAGGAAACTTCTTTTCATTTTCATAAAGGAATCCAGCTTCACGGCCTCCCATGGCTACAGACACTGTATTTAACACATCTGAAATCGAAGCATTATAAGCCATCATTTTTTTCGAATCCGGAACGATTCTTAATACAGGAGATGTTCCCGCAAGATCGACTTCAACATCGCCAGCACCCTGCACTTTAGAAACAACTTCTTGTGTCTTCTTAGCATACTCAACTAACTTATCTAAGTCCGGACCAAATATTTTGATTGCGACATCTGCGCGGGTTCCTTCAAGCAATTCGTTGAAACGCATTTGAATAGGCTGGGATGCCAAGTAAGTTTGCCCGGGTACTTCCACGTTTAACTTATCGACCAGAGCTGTCGTAAGCTCTTGGTAGCTTCTCTTTTTCCCATTGATTTCTGGCCATTCAGAGCGAGGTTTGAGCATAATATACGTATCAGAAACATTTACGCCCATAGGATCAGTAGCCACTTCGCTAGTTCCAATTCGAGAAAAAACTTGGTTTACTTCAGCAAATTGCTTTACAACTAAATCCGCTTTTTTCTGAAACTCAACTGATTGAGTTAAACTCGCATTAACTGGTCTTATCATGTGAAATGCAAAAGAGCCTTCGCCTAGTTGTGGTAAAAACTCGGCTCCTCTTGTCATGAATAAACCTATTCCTAAAATAACAGAAGCAATGGCCAAAATAATCGTAATCTTTGCGTACTTATAAGATTTTTCGAACAGTGGAATATATGAATTTCTAATCCACACCATCATCCTAGGTTCTTTATCAGTCACTTTTCCAGATAAAAGCCAACTTGCTAATGCAGGCGCCGTTGTAAACGAAAGAACAAATGCGGCAAGAACTGCGATCGCAAAAGTTGAAGCCATTGGAATAAACATCTTACCTTCAACACCGGTTAAGGCGAAAATTGGTAAAAACACCATCACGATAATGAACTGTCCAAAACCTGCTGCTGATCGAATTTCTACAGTGGCTTCGTATACGGCCTCTTTAATTTCTTCCGCTGTTAATTTCCGCCCAAGTTTTTGCGATCTGTTATGAAGAAAACGCACACAGTTATCCAAAACAATAACCGTTCCATCCACAATGATACCAAAATCTAAAGCACCTAAGCTCATCAAATTTCCTGAAATACCAAGGGGTTTCATAACTAAGAAAGTTGCCAGCAAAGATAACGGAATAGTTAAAGCCGTAATTACCGCCGCCCGCATGTTACCCAAAAGTATGAGTAATATTATCGTAACAAGCAATGCGCCCATTATAAGATTATGCTCAACCGTTCCTAGAGTGGCATTCACCAAATCAGAACGGTTATACACTGTGATTAATTCAACGTCGGCCGGAAGATCCTTTTTGATTTCTTCGACACGCTCATGAACTCGAGTAGAGACAGTACGACTGTTCTCACCCAACAACATCATGATAGTTCCCATAACGGCCTCCTCGCCGTTAAATGTTGCGGAACCCGTTCTAAGTTCTTTGCCTAGAACAACTTTCGCAATATCCCTGATCGTTACAACTTTAAAAGACTCAAGCGTCTTAACGGGAATGGCCTCAATATCCTCTTTATTTTTTATGAGTCCTACAGCCTGAACTAAAAACTGTTCAGCCGTTTGCTCTACGTACCCTCCACCGACATTTCTATTCACCTTTTCTAAAGCTTCCACAATTTCATCGAAATGAATGCCGTACGAAGCCATTTTTTTTGGATCTGGCTGAACGTGAAATTGCTTTTCAAACCCTCCAGATGTATTGATTTCAGCGACGCCTTCTACCGTTAACATACGTGGCTTAATATACCAATCCTGCATTGATTTTAATTCCATCAACTGCAAAGTCCTGGCTTCTCCTTTTTTTTTTTTCTTAAAGTCGATCACATACTGATAGATTTCACCAAGGCCTGTAGAAATCGGTCCCAATTCCGGACGAGCATTTCCTGGCAAATCAGCGGCTACATTCTGTAACCTCTCCGTCACCAACTGGCGCGCTCTAAAAATATCAACTTTGTCTTTAAACACGACCGTGACTTGGGATAATCCAAATCGAGTGATTGACCGAACTTGTTCAACCCCACCTATACCGCGCATTGACGACTCGACCGGAAAAGTAATTGTTCTCTCAATTTCTTCCGGAGCTAATCCATCAACAACCGTATTGATCTGCACCTGGTTATTTGTAATATCGGGAACTGCATCAATCGGCAAACTTTGAAAACTATAAATCCCTGCAACGACTAAAAGCGCCGTTAACAGAAAAATAAGATTTCGGTTGAAAATAGAAAATCTAATTATTTTATTTAACATTTATAAACTCCAGTTATGTATTGTAAAAAATCAATGTGAGTGTCCTTCAGGAGCACCACCAAAAGCTGCAATTTCCGCGATTCTTAAAAATCCAGTTCCATTAATTACAATTTCATCATTTATCTTAAGGTCCTTCGATTTGATTGTAATCTGTGTGGCTTCTTTTTTTATGACATCGAAATCAATTCTCTTAAAAAAACCGTCTCGCAAACGAAATATATTCACTTCGTCTCCTGCTGTAACTATAGCTTTTTTAGAAATAGTTATACTTTTAATATTTTGAATTTTAAAAGTCTCGATTTCGAAATTTTTGATGGCTGGATTAGACAGTTTAAACCCTTGTTCTGGTGATGCCGCCGTAATACCTTTACCTTCACCGACTTGAGGGTTTTCTTCAGCCGACTCTTCATGGTCTCCATGTCCTGACTCTTTATGGTCTGCATGACCTGATTTGTCATGATCATCTTTAACGCCACTAGCATGATCCTCGTGATCTTTGTCATCACTGTGCTTTTCGTGCGCTTCGTGACTTTCATCTGTAGCTTCATGGCCAACAATTTCAGCTTTAAGATGAGTTTTTTTATCTTTTGGAGTCTCGGCAAAAGAAGAATCTAAAGTCAAAAGTGAGCAAAACAAAATCGCAAAAATATTTTTCATAATAAATGATTTTACTGATATGTGAATGACAGCTATTTAATTAAAT
>CALMPX010000296.1 GCA_937871355.1 uncultured Bdellovibrio sp. | reverse complement strand
TGCAACCAATTAGAAGGAAATTTATCGGGAATAAATTTATTCGGAGAGTTGTTATTGTTAGCTGATATTTCAGATTTTAAATTAGTGCCTACGGGTTCAATCGGTATCACGTACTTCTACTAAGATAGATTTAAAAAAATTTAGTTCACTCGAGATAAGCGTAATTATATTAGATAGTTACGCTTTTTTATTTTGACGATTCAAATTCATTTTAGACATAAAAAAAGGGCCGGTATTACTACCAGCCCTTCTCGTAAAAGCGCTAAATCGCTTTTCTAAAAGAACTACTTTTTTTTCTTTTTAGTAGCTTTTTTAGTTGTTTTTTTAGCTGCTTTTTTCGTAGCTTTTTTTGCTGCTTTTTTCTTAGCCATGGTATGCTCCTCTTCGATGTTAATATTTCTACTAACACTGTTGTTGTTGTTTCGACTTTTCAGTCTCCCTAATAAAATTGTTCCAATTTTGATCTGTCCCGTCAACTAATATTTTCATGCATGATAATTGCGATGTCCTTTTTTTAGTTTGAAAGGATCATATGACGTATTTTTTGCTGTCGATTATCGGATTTCTTTCCGTTCATCGGATAATGTATCGACTTGAGAAGTTTTTTTTCATAAATCAAAAAAAAACCAGGTTTCTATTCGTGATTTTAACATCACCAATGTATTTTTTTGTGTTTATCAAAGAACATTTTCCGTTACTCACGGTCTATATCGGACTAATTTTGGCAAGCTTGATCTTTTTTTCGTTTATTTATGAAATAAAATTGAAAAAAGTCTTCTTATTATCCCATTTGCAGGTCATTGATGGCCTGATTTTGCAAATTCGAGCCGGATATTCTAACCAAAAAGCGATTTCAGAGACTCTTTCGCGCATGATTGGCGTTGAAAATATAATTTATGGGCCACTTCAGTCCATTTTAAAGTCGGATTTTGATCTTCACACGAAGAATTACCGATGGATGCGGTTTTATTTTTCGGAATTGCACTCTATTTTCAAATCTGAAGTGCGTATCAGCGAACAATTGGAGATGTTTAAGCGTGGTTTGAAAGTTCAAAATCGTTTTTTGGCCCGCACATCGCAAGTGACTCGACAAATTAAGGCTCAAGCGCTCGTCGCATGTCTAGTTTACGGTTTAATTTTTGCATTATCTTATTATCAACTCGATCTGATGAACTCTCTGACGACCGTTATATTCTCTTTGGCGCTTTTTTTAATCGGCATTTTTATTATTTTTAAGCTAGGAGGTAAGATACAGTGGAAAATATGAATTTACCAGCCTCTCTCGTTTTGGTTTGGGATCTACGGCGCGCAATCGAACGAAGCCAATCTTTACATATCGGCATAAAAAGATTCAATGAGCGAGGTCTCCAATGCAAATTTTCGCTTCAATTTCAAAACTGGTGGAATCATTATCGTGTTCAGCATCCTTCGCCGTATACAAAGTGGACGATACATCAGCGTGTGCTCATTCAACTGATCGAAAAAGGTCTAGCAGGAACGGCTATATATGATCATCTTATCGAATTAGATACGCAAATGATCAATTCCTGCGATGACGACATTGAAAGACACATTTCATTGCTACCTTTGATTTTGCAAATTCCTTTACTTGGTCTATTGTTTCCAGCTATTTTAATGTTGTTGTTGGTGCCAGCGTTAAAATTCTTACAGCTGTAGATCGACAAGAAATGGATAAAGATGCAAAAGAACAATAAAACAAATCATTTAGACAGTATATATGAACTCATCAGCGAGTTAAGTCGTCAAAAGCCGGATGTTAAAGTTCTCAAAACTCTGTGTTCGAATGCCGGACTCACCTACGAAGCTGATCTTGTTCAACTCATGTCAAAAGTCCTTGTGATTGCCAGTTCTTTTTCTCAAACAGGCTCAAAAATCAAAAAAAATTCAAAATTATCAACACCTTTAGTAAATACCGAGGCTTAAAATGAGTCAGTTAGCGATCTCAAACACTATTTTAGACACTATTGGATCAACGCCTTTAGTGAAATTAAATAAAGTGATCCCACAAAATTTATCAAAACATCAATTTTACGCTAAAATGGAATACTTTAATCCTGGCGGCTCAATTAAAGATCGTATTGCTTTGGCAATGATCGAAGCCGCGGAAAAGCGCGGAGAATTAAAACCGGGTGGAACAATTGTTGAGGCGACTGCAGGAAATACGGGCTTAGGTTTGGCCTTAGTCGCCGCGGTTAAAGGTTATAAATGCATTTTTGTTTTACCAGCAAAAATGAGCGCTGAAAAACGCGCTTTACTTCGTGCTTACGGAGCTCGGGTAGTGATTACGCCTATGGGTGTAGAACCTGAAGATCCGATGAGTCACTATTCCGTCGCAAAAAGAATCGCAACAGCTCTTAAAGAGAAAACGAATAATTGTTTTTATGCGAATCAATATCACAACCTAGACAATATGGATCTTCATTATAATGTGACAGGTCCTGAAATTTGGAATCAAACCAATGGGGAAATCGATGTGTTTGCCGCCGGAGTCGGAACGGGTGGAACATTGTCTGGCGTTGCCAAATACCTCAAAGAGAAAAAAAAGGATATTAAAGTTATTTGTTTAGATCCTGTGGGTAGTATTCTTTATGATCTCTTTTATCACGGTAAAATCGTGGATCCTCCTGGAGCGTACAAAGTTGAAGGGGTCGGCGAAGACATGCTACCTGATAACTGCAAACTTGGTCTTTTCGACGGTTTCGTCAAAGTGACAGATCCCGAAGCGTTTTCTTTGACTCGAAAATTAGCGACGGAAGAAGGTCTTTGCGTGGGTCCTTCAAGTGCTTTAATCTTAGCCGGAGCCATGAAGTACGCTGCCACCTTAGAAAAACCGTCACGCATCGTGGTTGTTTTCCCCGATTCAGGTAAATCTTATTTAAGTAAAGTCTTTAATGATCAATGGATGGTCGAAAATAAACTAGAAACAGCAGAGAACATTAAATCAGCTTTCAACGTCGAAGTTATGGCTCAAGACGAAATGAAAAACTACTAAGGAATATATATGTCAGAGATTAAAGATAAAATGAAATTTTCCACACGGGCCATCCATGCCGGCCAAAACCCTGATCCCACCACCGGCGCGATCATGACTCCGGTTTATTTAACTTCAACCTACGTCCAAGAATCCCCAGGTGTTCACAAAGGTTGGGAATATTCTCGAACTCATAACCCAACACGAAAAGCATACGAAAACTGTATCGCTAATCTTGAATCAGCTAAATACGGATTTGCATTTGCTTCAGGGTGTGCCGCGGCCACGACGATTATGCATATGTTAAAACAAGGTGATCATGTGGTGGCGATGGATGATATGTACGGCGGTACGTTTCGTTTGTTTGATAAAGTTTTAAGACATCAGGGTTTAGATTTTACGTTCACCGATTTAACGGACGTTAAAAACTTAGAAAAATCGATCAAAACCAATACTAAATTGCTTTGGTTAGAAACACCGACGAATCCAACTCTAAAATTAGCGGATATCAAAACTTTATCAAATATAGCGAAGGCTAAAAATATTATTGTGGTGGTTGATAATACATTTATGTCTCCGTATTTCCAAAGACCCATCGAATTAGGCGCAGACATTGTAGTTCACTCGGCGACAAAATATATTGGTGGTCATAGTGATATGGTGGGTGGAATAGCTGTGACAAACGATGCAAAAATCGCAGAAAAAATGGCTTTCCTCAGTAATTCAATGGGTGGGATTCAAGGACCCTTTGATTCTTTTTTAGCTTTACGCAGTTTAAAAACATTGCCGATTCGTATGAAAGCTCACGCGGAAAACGCGATGAAGATCGCCCAATTTTTAGAAACTCATCCTTTGGTTGATAAAGTGGTTTATCCTGGATTGAAATCGCATCCTCAATATGAATTGGCCAAAGCGCAAATGACTGGCTTTGGTGGCATGATCACATTCTTTATCAAGGGCGGCTTTGATGCGGCCAA
>CALMPX010000295.1 GCA_937871355.1 uncultured Bdellovibrio sp. | reverse complement strand
TGTTGGCGTGAGTATTGATTTTTCTCATCCTGCTATAGGTCAGCAAAGTTTGGATATGGAAATCACCGAGCAGTCATTTTTGCGAGAAATCGCGCCGGCGCGGACCTTTGGTTTTTTAAAAGATGCAGAAACATTAAAAGCAGCGGGCCTAGCCAAAGGTGGAGGAATGGAAAACTGCATTATTTTAGATGAGCATAAAGTCATGAACCCAGAAGGGCTTCGCTTTAAGGATGAATTTGTAAGACATAAAATCCTGGATGCCTTAGGGGATCTGGTGACCTTAGAGATGCCATTGATGGGTCACGTCGTACTTCATAAGGCGGGCCACGACATTATGAATAAACTCGTTAAGAAAATGATCAGTTCGCCGCAGTCCTACAAATTTGTTGAGCTCGGGGCAGACGTCTCGTCTGAAGCGAAAAAATTTGCCAATTGGTCTGTTCCTGAGTAATCTCGAACCTTCACTTTAAAAGCATAAAATGACTCAATATTTCCTCAGGAGGATCTATCATTATCGGAGTACCTAAAGAAATTAAAATCAGTGAAAACCGCGTTGGCATGACTGAAGCCGGAGCCAAGCAATTGGTTAAAGAAGGTCATACATTGATCGTTGAAAAAGACGCTGGTGTTGGTAGCGGGATCACGAATGATCAGTACGAAAAAGCAGGCGCGAAAATTATCGACACTAAAAAAGAAGTTTATGCTAAAGCGGATATGATCATGAAAGTGAAGGAACCTCTTCCTCCAGAGTATGAACTTATGCGTGAAAACCAAATTTTATACACATACCTTCACTTAGCCGCTGAACCGACTTTAACGAAAGTTCTTTGCGAAAGAAAAGTCAAATCGATCGCCTACGAAACGATTCAATTAGAAAATGGATCTCTTCCGCTTTTAACACCGATGTCTGAAGTCGCGGGACGCATGGCGACTCAAATCGGCGCTTTCTATTTACAAAAAGATCACGCCGGCAAAGGTATTTTGCTTGGTGGAGTAACAGGAGTTATGCCAGGTAAAGTAACGATTATCGGAGGCGGAGTTGTTGGAACGAATGCCGCTAAAATGGCGGTCGGCCTCGGAGCTCAAGTGACTATCCTTGATGTCAGTACAGCACGTTTGGAATACTTAGATGATATTTTCCAAGGCCGTTGCCAAACTCTTTATTCGAATGCAAAAAACATTGAAGAATCAGTTATTGGTTCTGACCTCGTTGTCGGTGGGGTATTGATCACAGGTCAGAAAGCTCCCACTTTAGTCTCTAAAGATATGATTTCTCAAATGACGAAAGGTTCAGTGGTTGTTGACGTGGCCGTAGATCAAGGTGGTTGTATTGAAACGTGTCGTCCCACTTCTCACACAGAGCCGACCTACGAAATTGATGGAGTCATCCATTACTGCGTTCCGAATATGCCTGGGGTAGTTCCGCGAACTTCAACTTATGCCTTAACGAATGTGACTTTAAAATACGCTTCAATGATCGCGGCGATGGGTGTTGAAGATGCTGTGGCAAAAAACAAAGCCCTTATGAAAGGTCTTAATGTCTATAACGGTTACGTTTGTTACGAACCTGTAGCTCGTGATTTAAACATGGAATATCGTCCCTACAAGATTTAAGTCGCAATTTTTTAGTTTCTAAGTTTATTGATTGAGCTCCTAGGGGTGATGAAAATAACATAATATTCATTAACCACAGGAGCCCGAATCATGAAAATCATCTCATGTTTATTGTCGATTGTTTTTTTATTTTCTGAACTAGCCTTCTCTCAAGCTTCATCTAAAAAACACTGGGTGGTTGAAGAACCAATTGAATCAGGAAAAGTCATTTATAGGGTTTATGAAGAAGATTTATCTCTTCGCAAAAATCAAAATCAAATTTCTCAACATTTAATCTTTAAAAAAATCAGTCACGCTCATGATTTAAGTATTTTAAGTACGGCTTTGCGTTCAAAAAAAATAACGAACGATGATCGTCAACAAGAGATTTCGCGCGCGGGAAAACCACTGTGGATTCCCATTAAAAATAATTGGACAGAAGCAGATGAAAAAGATTACCAAGCTTGGTTTGAGCAAAATGCCAACGCTGATTTTAGTTTAGTCTCGGGATTAATGGCCGATTGTGCGGATGTGGGTTTTCTTTTTCGTTGGGTTTATGCTCGAGAAAAGAAAATGCCAATGGCGAGTACTTTAAGTGGGTCCGGAAAACTATTTGGTCATTTTTCGAGTTCTCAGGCTTGGGATAAGTTACCCACCAATGCAGATTGGAAAAAAGATGAGCG
>CALMPX010000294.1 GCA_937871355.1 uncultured Bdellovibrio sp. | reverse complement strand
TTGTTGCTTTGGGTATGGATTACCATCTCAGTAATTCTGCATTTATTCCCTTAAGCTTTGAGTATCATAAATCGTTTAACGAATCTGAAACTGTTCCGTTGATTTCTCATATGGCTCTTCAAGTGGGCTATGGACTCATCTTCTATTGAAGATGAGTCGCTTATTCAATGGTGTCTAAATTATTTCCCCATCGCTTGACGAAGGGCTTTCATTTTATCCGGTAGTATGCGGTGATTCTTATCCGCGATACTAGTGTTCACTAAGACATAATCTATATACGGTAAAAAAGGTTGAATGTTTTCGGCGCTCACGCCGCTGGCTAAACCTACAGGATAATCATGAACGACTTTTTTTACTTTTATAACTTTGTCTGGATCCGCAGCCACGCCTGTTTTGGGGCCGGTCACAATAATTCCATCAACAAAACCCATCGCTTGCAAAGCTGATTTTTCAATCGGCTTATTCACATCGATCAAGTTTGAATACTTCATATGAATGCCGCTCACGTAAAAAATATTTGGATCTGTATTCGCTTGGATATCGTGAAGATTGGCGTCATGAGCTTCCTGGATTTGATCGACGCCTGAAAAATCAGTCCAAGCAATTTGCAATTTATGTTTTTTAGCTAAGTCGAAAGTTTCTTTATATGTATAAAGATTTTCTTCTGGACCCAAGAAATCAACACCGATGATTTGTGTTGGATATTTTTTACGTATTTCTATGAAAAAACCATCAATTTTTTTATAATCATGACCTTCAAATACAATGGCATCAGCGCCATTATTAAATGAGTTTTCTAAATCTTGAATACATTCAGCTAAGCCTGCATTCATATAACCAACAACCCAGATTTTTTTATGATGCAGGCCTAAATTTTTAAGTTTATCCTTCGGATGCACAAAAGGTCCGGCTGCAGTTGGAGCGAATGGTTTATCTGCTTTCATAATTTTACCACCTGTCGCGCAAGAACTTAAAAAAATTAACATAGAACCTAATAAAATATTTTTCATTTCTAAACCCTTGTTAAATCCTATTTGGAAAAATAAGGCCTGGCACCTAATCGATCATTCTGAATTTAACACGCTTCGGAGTGGCATCACTTCCTAAACGTTTTTTACGGTCTTCTTCGTATTCACTGTAATTACCTGGATAGAAGTAAATTTTAGAATCGCCTTCAAAAGCCATGGTGTGAGTACAGATACGATCTAAGAACCAACGATCATGGGAAATCACCACCGCAGAGCCTCCGAATTCGAGTAAGGCTTCTTCTAGTGCGCGCATGGTATTGACATCCAAATCATTTGTCGGCTCATCCAGTAATAGAAGATTCGCGCCTTGTTTTAAGATCTTAGCTAAATTCACACGGTTTCTTTCACCACCAGAAAGTGTCCCCACTTTTTTCTGTTGATCAGATCCCGAGAAGTTAAACCAGCTGACATATTGGCGCGCGTTCATTTCACGATTTCCTAATTGAATCAAATCTGATCCACCTGATAATTCTTCGTAAACCGTTTTGTTGGGATCCAATGTTTCACGCGTTTGATCGACGTAAGCAATCTTAACTGTTGATCCCACTTTGAAGCTGCCACTATCCGGCGTTTCTTGACCCGTGATCATACGGAACAATGTTGATTTACCAACACCGTTCGGTCCAACTACTCCGACGATAGCCCCCTTAGGAATGGTAAAATCAACGTTATCTAATAATAATTTTTTACCATAAGCTTTAGAAACACCTTGAGACTCAACCACGATATCTCCCAAGCGAGGTCCCGCAGGAATATAGATCGACATTTCTTGCAGTTTATCTGCTGATGGTTCTTTTAATAAATTTTCGTATGCAGAAATACGAGCTTTTGATTTACTTTGTCGCGCTTTGGCTCCTTGACGGATCCATTCTAA
>CALMPX010000293.1 GCA_937871355.1 uncultured Bdellovibrio sp. | reverse complement strand
ATGAAAACACTTTTGAAAATATTAGATCTTGTACTTATCGCTTTTTGCTTTACCGCTTGCTCGTTAAATAAAGACTAGGTTGTGGAGGCGACTTCAGGAGCTTGGTTGGTTCCGGTTTACGATTACGCCACCATGGCGCCGTCGTCCTGTGGCCGAATCCAAGACACCGTTCCGATTAATCCAAGTAAAAAGACAGTTCTTATCATCGGTGATTCGATTTCTATTGGATACACACCGCTAGTTCGTCAGAACTTAGATAGTAATGTTTTACACAACCCCTGTAACGCGGCCTATGCGGGTTACACTTCATATAGAATCGATACGTGGTTGTCTGAACCAAACTATGATGTGATCGTGTTTAATAACGGTCTTTGGGATGGTTACGCGTCTGGTATTCATGTTGATCAGTATATTTCCAATTTAAGAAAAACGGCTTTAGCGGTTAAAGCAAAAACGACGCGCCCGATTTTTATGGCGACGACGTATTCAAATGAAATCCCTTCATCAATGGCTAAACTAAATCAATTTGCCGTAGCCGCGCAAAACTTGATGAACGAGCTAGGTATTCCGGTGCTCGATCTGTACTCTGTGAGTTACAACGTTCGTAGTGAATTGGTTGACGGTACACATTTTACTTCTTATGGATATCAAGTTTTGGCTAACGAAGTTTCAGATGCGATCCAAAGTCAGTTAGATCTTTAATAACGAAATCCGAGAAAATTTCTATCGATGAAATCGAGACGACGCTGCTCGACGGAAGAGCCAGGGTAAGTGTTTGGCGACAGTCAGGCCAATACCCGTAGCTCCAGAGGGATTTAGAGTCACGAGATCATCTTCAATCGCATCGGCTATTTGAATCGCATAATCTTCTGGCGAAATCGAATCCTTAGGTACCTCAAGATTGTCTCCGTATTTTTTTTCAATTTCATTAAACATGCGCGTTTGAATTCCTGGTGTAATTAAACATAAAGTTGAAACTCCGGTGCCTTGAAGTTCAATTTGCAAACAATCAGTAAATGCGAGAACAGCGGCCTTTGAGGCGGCGTAAGTGGAAGCGCAGGGAAAGTGCATAATCGCAGAAACACTTGAATGATTAACTATCTTCCCTTTTTTTCGTTTAAGCATTCCTGGAAGTAGGCCGTGGGTCAGATGCACTAAGGCATTCACATTGACTTGAAACATAGAATAAATTTCATCTATGTTTTGATTTTCAATCAAGCCTCCGGTGAGTTGTCCTGCGTTGTTTATCAGAATATCGATATTTTCCTTTTGAAGATCTGGGAGCCACTGATCAATGTGCTGGCGCTTGCTTAAATCAATCAGCCAAATTTTAACGGATGAGGCTCCTAAAGTTAAAAGTTCTTTAGAGATATGGGGGTCTTCAGATCTCATTTGTAAATGCAAATGGGCTTTTCTTTGAGCCATTTCCCTGGCGAGAGCTAAACCAATTCCACGATTCGAACCTGTGATTAAAATTTTTGAATTAAGTATTTTCATTGGTGATATCCTTTCGCCCGATGAGACCCATAGCCAGTGGCGTGTAAATCGCCCAGAACAAAGCATAAATTAAAAGAGCCTGGGTTCCATTCATATTCAGAGACTCAAATTGAGTCCCTGCGCGGTAACTCAGTGGTCCAAAAATAGCGCCGAAAAGAGCTGCTAAAAAGTATTTTTTTTGAAACAAACTTTGCAACAGTGGCAGTGAAGCGATAAAAAGCAGCCAAAGCGAAATCATCCAAGAAGGCAGCCAGCCGATTGTTGCCGGTGGATTGATTTGAACAAGAATAAAAAAAACAGCCCCTGAATCAAACGATAAGCCTATCAAAAATAATACCAAAAGACGTAACATCATCAGGCGATTCAAATTAAAACTCAGGCGTAATAAAATCCAAGAAACCATTG
>CALMPX010000292.1 GCA_937871355.1 uncultured Bdellovibrio sp. | reverse complement strand
AGCCGAAGTCAAAGAGCTTGCGCAAGGCGGAGCCTTTGGTTCGATCATGGGTCGTAATGCCTTTCAAAGACCTAAGAAAGAATCGATCGAATTATTACATAATGTGATGGAAACTTTCGCCGGAAAAACTTTAAAATAAATTTAATCCGTAGTCAGAATATAACGACAACAAAGAATCGAGATGAGCATGTCTGAAACAAATGTAAACGATAATCCGATTAAAGCTGAAAAAAGAAAAAAGCTTCACGCTTTACGCGAGAAGGGTATTAATCCTTATCCTTACTCATTTGATAAGAATGTTCATGTTGAAAAGTTGATTTCTGATTACGCCGGCCTTGTCGCTGGTGAAAAGAAATTAGAAACAGATTTTCGTATCGCCGGTCGTTTGATGACTTTGCGTATGATGGGTAAAGCCAGTTTTTTTAACGTTCAAGATGAAACAGGGTCTTTGCAGTGTTATATCAAAGTCGAAGAACTCTCAGAGCAAGATCGCATTTCTTTCGATTTGATCGACTTAGGTGATATCGTTGGACTTAAAGGTTATATCTTTAAATCGCAAAAAGGTGAGCTTTCACTTTATGTGAAGTCATTCCAGATTTTAACAAAAACGCTGGAACCGCTTCCAGAAAAATTCCACGGCATTCAAGATATTGAAATTAAATACCGTCATCGTCATTTAGATCTTATTTCTGACGTTGATTCTCGTAAAGTATTCGTGGCTCGTTCAAAAATTATTAAAGCTGTTAAAAACTTCTTAGACAATCGCGGATTCATGGAAGTCGAAACTCCTGTGCTTCAGCCTCTCTACGGCGGTGCTTCGGCGACTCCATTTACTACGCACCATAAAGCTTTAGATATGAAGCTTTTCATGAAGATCTCTCCAGAACTTTATTTAAAACGTCTCATTGTAGGCGGATTTGAAAAAGTTTATGAAGTGGGCAAAAACTTTCGTAATGAAGGCATCGATCGTACACACAATCCAGAATTTACCATGCTTGAATTCTACGAAGCGTACACAGACTACAATTACCAAATGACTCAGTTTGAAGATCTCGTATCAACTGTGTGCAAAGAAATCACGGGATCAATGAAAGTCACTTACCAAGGTAAGGAAATTGATTTCACACCACCATGGAGACGTTTAAAAGTCTTAGACGGTATCACTGAATACGCCAAAGTGGATCCTGAAAATATAGGTCAATTAGATGAGTATTTAAAAAAGAATTCAGATAAGCCTTTACCATTGGATAAATTATCTAAAGGCGAAAAACAAATGAAGGTGTTCGAGATCGCCGCAGAACCTCATATTTGGCAACCGACGATGATTATGGATCATCCGGTAGAAATTTCTCCGTTGACTAAAATTCATCGTGATAACAATCAGTTGGTTGAGCGCTTCGAGCCGTTTGTAGCGAATATGGAATTAGGTAATTCGTACTCTGAGTTGAATGATCCTGAAGAACAACGTAACCGTCTTAAGGATCAAGAAGCTAATCGCGGCCATGACGATGAAGCTCATCCTATGGATGAAGATTTTCTTCATGCGATTGAAACCGGTATGCCGCCAACGGGTGGCGTGGGAATCGGGATTGAACGTTTAGTTATGCTCTTAACGGATCGTCCAAGTATCCGTGATATCATTTTCTTTCCAACGATGAAGATTGTTCATCATAAATGATTAAATTTTTAGTTCCTTTTTTTTTAACGGGATTATTTTTTAGTTGCCAGCAAGCACCGACAACAGCTCTCGAGGAATCGGTCGATGTCTTTGCTGCTCGCTCGGTCTT
>CALMPX010000291.1 GCA_937871355.1 uncultured Bdellovibrio sp. | reverse complement strand
CACGATATTTCGTCAGCTCATCTTCAGAAGTTCCGGATACACAACCAAGCTGGAGCGTTTCTCTCTCTACAAGCTGCATATCCAGAACTTATTTTGGAATAAAACAGTTCAATTTTATTTAGACATAACGACAGTCATATCCAGATAAGTTTTTCCCCACGGCCCTTTCCATCCGACCTGATCTCCGATCAACCAGTCTTTTTCAGGAACCTCACCATTTTTTAAACCATAGGCCGGAGTATGACAGTCATTACAACCGACTGTTTTAACCAAATACCTTCCGCGTTTGATATCACTTTCTCGAATTTTTTCTTCAGCCTGCGACTGCAAAGTAAAAATTAATGACGCTACTGTTATTAACATGATCTTGTTCATAAGGACTCCTTTTATTTTTTCCAGTTTTGAACTGTTTCTTTAACGAATGTTTCAAATGATTTAGGTGCACGACCTAAAATCTTTTCTTGTTGGATATAATCTGCAACTGTTGCTTTTTGCAGAAAGCGAAAACATCTATGAATTTCGGGAAAGCGATGAAAGTATTTTAAAAACTTTGAGTCACGTTTTAGCCTTAGCTATTCAGAACTTACAGATGAGTCATGACTTTGAAATCGTTCCACAACCGTCATTTATTCAAGTGGCAAAAGCCCCTGAACCTGCAAAAGAAAAATTAATTTTTCGTTACTTTCCAAAAGAAGACTGCATTTTATTAAATGGCGAGTATTTAATTCGTAACGTACCTGCCAGAATTTTATGGCGCATGCTTCATCTGTATAAGAGCGAAGGTAAAACCGAATTCACGAATCGTGAATTTCGAATGGATTCGTGGTTACAGCTTCCAGAAATAAAAGACAATTTAGAAACGCGCATGATTTTACTGCGTAAGCGCCTTGAAAAGAAATGCCCTTCAATCACAATGACCTCGGGTGGCCGTGGCCGGATTATCTTGATGGTTTCTGGCGAGATTGTTCTATCTGAAAATTAGGCTGCTGAAATAGCAGACAAAAACTTTCTATACAACATTTTACCTAAGCCATCAAAGCTTGCGGCTGATTCCTTAACTAATATTTTGACAAAGAACAGGGGCCACTCTCATATAGACCCATGAGACCTTCCAAAATTGCTAATTTAATGAACCTCGCCGAAGTTGTTGCTGAGCGATCTCACGATGCTGAAACGCACGTTGGCGCCTTGCTTGTATCAAACAAAACAGGAGCCATTCTTGCGACCGGCTTTAATGGTTTTGTTCGCGGAGCCAAAGACGGCGATCTGCCAAATACCCGCCCCGAAAAATATCCGTACATGGTTCATGCTGAGCAAAATCTGATTGCAAACTGCGCCCGCCATGGAATTTCTATGGATGATTGCACTGTGGTCTGCACGCACTCTCCGTGTGTCGTGTGCATGAGATTATTGTTTCAGTGTGGTATTACAGAAGTTGTTTATAAAATTTCCTACGCAGATTCAGATAAAGTCAAAGAGATGAAAGACATCATAGTCATTGAACTCGCCACCGAAGAACCCGGCATTAAAAAATTAAGATACGAAGTCTAACTGCCAACATGAATTTACAACCGACCTTAACGGGTCCCAGATTTTTGCTTCGCCCTTTAAATGAAAAAGACTACGACGCCTTATTTATGGCGGCGTCGGATCCCAAAATTT
>CALMPX010000290.1 GCA_937871355.1 uncultured Bdellovibrio sp. | reverse complement strand
TCGGTTCGCCGAAGCAATTGGGTGTCATTTTATTTGAAAAATTAGGTTTAGAAGCTCTAAAGAAAACGAAAACAGGTTATTCCACGGATAATGATGTTTTAGAAAAACTACAACATCCGATCGCTCAACAAGTGATTGAATATCGTGAACTTGCAAAATTAAAATCAACCTATGTGGATGCTTTGCCGGAACTGGTTGACGAAAATCACCGTGTTCATGGTTCGTTTAATCAAGCGTTAACCGCGACAGGACGCCTTTCTAGTACAGCGCCGAATCTTCAGAATATTCCGATTAAAACAGAAAAAGGTCAAATCGTTCGACAGTGTTTTATCGCTGACGAAGGGCAAAAACTTTTGTCTCTGGATTATTCTCAGATTGAACTTCGTGTATTGGCTCATATTTCCCAAGATAAAAACTTGATTCAAGCTTTCGCCGATGATCTGGATATTCATCAGGCGACTGCCGCCGAAGTTTTTTCTATTTCATTAAAAGAAGTCACGAAAGAACAACGTCGTATCGCTAAGGCCGTGAATTTCGGAATCGCCTATGGACAAGGAGCTTTCGGGTTGGCCGAAACATTGGGGATAAGTCGTACCGAATCAAAAGAAATTATTGAAAAGTATTTTAATCGTTTCAGTGGTATTAAAGAATATATCGACACGACCATTGAACAAGCTCACAAGAATAAATACGTTGAAACATTATTTGGTCGTAAACGTTATATTGATGAATTGAATTCAATTAATGTTATGGTCAAAAAATTCGGCGAACGAGCCGCAATCAATGCCCCGATTCAAGGAACCGCCAGCGATTTGATGAAATTAGCAATGATTGATATAGCCAAAAATATTTCATTAAAATTAATACTTCAAGTGCATGATGAATTGATTTTCGAAGGAACAGAGGAAGAGATTATAAAGAATCTTCCTAAGATTAAATATAAAATGGAAAATGTTGCAAAATTGAAAGTTCCCTTGAAAGTCAATCACGCCTTAGGAAATAACTGGGATCAAAGTCACTAATTATAAGTTGCTACAGTGTCCCGCTAAGTAGTTGGATTTTTCTTTGTAGGTCATCATCTTAGATAGATCCATACAGTTTTTAACGCTGATCGAACTTGCGAATTGGCGCACACATTCAAATAAGGCTTGGTCTTTGTTTTCTGCAATATAAAATTTCTTGGCTGAATCAACACATGTTTTCAAAGTCGGAAATTCTGAAATATTATAGAAGCAGTAGTTTTTAACATTTTCTTTTGATTGATTTGAGAAGATCGTTTCGCTCATCTTGTAACAGTTGTTAATCGTCTTAGGTTTTAAATGTTGATTCATACAGTCTGTTGTCAGATTAGTTGAAACATTGAGGCATTTTTCGACCGGCGATGAACCAGAGCGCGTGGCCGCCCCAGCAAAAGCAATCGATTGAAATACCAGCGAGAATAAAGTGACGTACAATTTAAGTGATCTCATAGTGATACGTTTATGCATTTTTGAATCCTACTTTATACCGACTATATGAGATTTAAGATGTTTAAGAATGAGACAGTGCCGATTCACGGTGTCTTTTTCTGGAGTTGCAGCGACAAGAACTGTCAATATTTTTGACACTGGTATAAAAAAAACAGGATTTTTCACTGCATGTTAAAAAAGTAGGAACCTGCGACCGGAAAAATTAGCATTCTTCCGTATCTATGCTTTATAAATGAAACATGGGAAAATTCATTCAGAAAATAAGCTTAATACTCCTTACGATGATTGCGGCAAATGCGGCTATGGGTGCTTCGTCTCAAGTGAAAGCTGCAAAAAAGCGAATGACGCCACAACAAATAGAAAATAGAGAATTGAGTTCTTCTTATTATTACAAGGCTGCGAAAAAAGGACTTTGGCAATTTCAATTGCAATCTTTTGGACAAACTGAAAATGATTTGGATGTCATTTTTTATAAGATTGAAAAGCGCATCGTCTATCAAGATATTACCACACGCGATATTCAGAATTTTGATTTCAATCATATAACAAATGCTGTGGTTAAGTATGTTCAAATCCTGAGATCAAATTATGATCTTTCATTAGACGCCAAGAAGCGCTCGTTGATGCAAATGAATTTTTACGGACTGAGTCAGGCGATTAAAAAAGCTAATGAATTGAATTTAACGATTCAATCGGAGCAATTTGATAAATTACATGATCTTTTAGTAGGGCACGCGACCAGTTTATTCTATGCTTCTTATAAAGAAGTTCGTTACACAGATTACTTTTGGACTTCGTACTTTCTACATGAGTTGAATTACCCGATGGATTTAACGGCCAAGCATTTGTCTTCATTGGCTGAAAGAATTAAGACTTTCAAGTATCCAGATAAATATCGTGAATACGGCCAGAAACTGGCTCGCTTATCGCTTAATGGAGCAAAGAAAGTCAGTCACCCGAGCCCCGAGGATTTGGAAACGCTTTATCAATGGGCCTTAGGCGACAAAGCGGAAGATGCTCAGACGGTGCAAGCTGTGCAAAAAAGTTATTTAAAACAAATGCAGCTTATTGGCGATACGGAAAAAGTGAAAACGATTAAAAAACAAATAGCGACTAATGTTTTGATCGACGAAAGTAAGCGGTTTATTCATAATCCGCTTGAGATTTTTAAATTTATACAGATCGTGATTGGTTATATTTTTGTAGCTTGGCCTTTGGAAGTCATTTTATTTATTGTGGCGATTTCCATTTTTTCACTACAGTCAGGTTCGGTTTTAACACGAGAAGAGTCCCGTCGTGCGAAAACATTTCCGCGTCGTATTTGGATGATGTTTACAAAAGCCTACATGGGAAGTAATGTTCCGTTTTTCTCGAAGGTCGCGGCTTCATTAGTTTTATTTGGAATAGGTCTCTATTTTAATTCAGCCAAGAATTTTGTCGAAGCGCTTATTTCTAATTTTTAGTACAAACCAAGAGAACATCATCCATGAGTTCTTTTGGTTTGTTCAATTCGATTCAAAAATTATTCATTTAAAACGCGGTATGGATTGTCTGCTCGATCTAACAAGTACAAGAACGGTTCAATATTTTTTTGGAATGTTGGATTAATGGTTGCTTGTCCTGGGTAAAATCCGGCACAACCCGGAGCAAAAAGTTTTTCACATTTTCCTCCGAAAATACTACCCAGGTCGCTGCCAGCGCTGCTGTCAGGATCAAGTTCAAAAGTAAATGAAATAATTTTGTGAACACCATAAGACCAATCCGTCGTGTCGCCGCTAGCAATATACAAATCAGAAGCTTGTTCTGGTTTATAGCCATTCCATGTCGCCATTTTTTTTGCCATTTTCTCGTGAACTTGTTGGTCATTAACTATATTGATCGGATCGTTTGTACCACCCCAAGGGTACAGAATCAATTTCGAGAAGGTATGAGTCGATAAAAGAATCGTGATATTTGTATGAGCGTCAACATAGTTTTTAATGGCTTGAGTTTCAATTTCAGAAAAAGCGCTCGGCCCCATATAAGTGTCATCAGAAGTATTTTTAGATGATCCCCCGGTACCCCAACCGTATCCGTAGTTACGATTGAGATCGACTCCGAAAGTTCCGTCATTGTTGTGACTTCTATTTTTTCTCCATAATTTGTATTTGGCTCCAGAGACATCATATTCTAAACCGTCTGGATTCACGGCAGGAATAATGTGGATATCGCGCGAATCGACTAAATTCATCACTCGTTGATTGCCTTTGCGGTATTCTGTAATCAAGTACTGGGCCCAGAGTAGAGGAATTTCCACAGAGACATGTTCGCGCGCGTGATGTCCCCCCATGTAGATTACGCCCGGTTTTTGGGAAGCGTCAGATAAATTTTTTGTGATGTGCATAACCCAGATATCACGGTTTTCATTTGTCTTTGCAATCGATGACATATGGACCAAGTCGGGATTATCAAGAGCTAGTTTTTGTAATTCTGCAGTAAGTTCTGAGTAATTGTGAAAAGTTGAATCACTCGCAGGAAAGTCTCTGGTCCCAAAACCTGTTTGTATATGGAATCGTTCTTCAGCCATCATGTCAGAAGCGGCAATGACTCGAGCAATGGATTTAATTTTTTTTAGATTAACTTCATTACCGTAAGCGATGACGTAGTCATCTTTGACGATTTCGATAGAAGCACCGGTATTGGCGATGACAGAACGTTGAAATTTGTCATGAGCTTCAATTTTCATCCAATAATATTTATGATCCGTAGATTGAGCACTTTGAAATGCACTGAAGACAAAGAGGAAAACTATTCCTGAGATTAAAACTTTTTTCATAACACAGTCCTTTGTATATGACCAAAGCCTAGCGAGTAAAATGAAGCGGACCAATTAATTATTTCTTATGGATGTAATAACATATTTGTTTGACTCGACCAGACAAAGGTATTGTGATAAGTCATGATTCAAGTTTTATCTCAAGCAAGCTTAGCATTATTTGGTTTATTCGGTGTGAGTGTTTTAGTTTCTAAAAGTGCTTTTACTATCTTGTATTCAATTGCAGTCGTCTATGGACTAATTAAATTCAAATGGAACATAATACTCCAGCTTTCTATATTAGAAAAATGGATGATAGCGTTGTTTCCCGCGGCGATTGTGGTCAGTTTTTTTTCAGTCGGCGGCCCATCTTCGGCCATCGAAGTCCTGACGCGTTGGACCTGGCCTTTGATTTATTTTCCTATGGCGTATCTACATCAAAATAAAGATCAACGGATTATCTTTATTAAGGGATTAGCGCTCGGCTTATTTATCGCCTGTCTTTATAGTTATCTTCGTTTTTATCGCGAGTTTAATTTTGATTACGATGGTCGAATCAGAGTGGCGAGCTTTTGGGATATTTTAAGATGGGCTTATTTCTGCGCAGTAGCGGTCACCATTTTATTCACAATATTGATTAAAAAAAATTTCCTCGATAAAAAAACGTGGAAAATAATGTTTGTTTTATTTACGATGGCTTTAGCTTCGTTGATCTTAACCAGTTCACGTGGGGCGTGGATGGGCGGTTTGTTCGGAATGTTCTGTGCTCTGGTTTCACAGCGCAAATCATTTAAATATTATCTTGGCTATGGAGTCTTGGTCTGCGTGATTTTGCTGACCAATGCGGGTATTCGTGATCGTATCCTTTCAAGTTTTAACATTAAACGTCAGGGCGATCAAATTACCTCTGAAGATGGATCAAATGCAGGGCGTTTGCATATGTGGAAAGTTGCGACAGATCTTTTCAAAGAAGTTCCTTTTTTCGGAGTTGGGTTTAAAAATAGTAAACCTACCTTAGAACAATTCATCGAAAAGCAAGGCCCTGAATATGCCGAAAAATATACAAAGATAGAATATTCCTACAACGATCAGCATTCAAGCTATGTCACTTTACTTTTGCAGTTTGGTGGAATTTATTTTGTATTTTTATACGCCTTCTTTTTTATAGTCACCTATCGTGCTCGTCACCAAGAGATCTTTATTCCTGCAATGTTATGCAGTTATGCAGTTTATTTTTTCTACTCGGCTATCGTCAGCTTCGAAGCGGTGATTGTTTTTGCGTTATTATCTTTGATGATTTTGCAATTAAGAAAAGAGCCTATAAAATAAAATTCCATACGAATTGCATCTGAGTTTCGGTTGAATCATTATAATGATTTTCAAATTGAAGTTGAAAATCAAAATTTTGCTTCAAGCTGTAGTTCATTTTACTTTTATATCTAAAGAAGGGGTCGTTGTCGTAGTTTAAATAATAACTGAGATCTATGGATAGACCTAGGCGCTCTGTTAATCGCGTAACCATCAGAATATTAGGGCCGATACCATTAAGATATTTAAAATCACCATGCGGATCATATTCGCTGAACGTTTTACCAGATAGGAAAGCGCCGACTCGAGTTCTTTTAAAAAATGGCCAATCGTAACTGTAACCAAAGCCAGTTTCAAAATCAGGTTTCCATTCGCTCTTAACGGCAGCGTTCACTCGCCATGATAGATTTGTATCAAGAATAGTCACCGGATTCATATTGACGAGATTTAAAAGTGTAAAACGGAACAGTTGAAAATTTTTAACAGAGTTTTGAGATTTTTCATTAGAATTTTCATCGGGCTGTGTGTATCGAATTTCGGCGCTGGCCATTTCATTATGACTAAAAGCCACTGTGCCAAAATCAGTTTGTTCTAAATCGTGCAGAGCATGTCTAAACTTAAGCGAAGAGAACTGAAGTTTATTCTGTTCTCCAAATCCAAAATACAAAGCCGAGGAATCATGACTCTTTTCTGGAGGTTCAGTATTTTCATTCTCACCGGGCAAGGTAATCTGACCCAAGCTCACGCGCTCAAGATAGAGTTTATATTTTTCATCTTCGTAGTTTTTTTCAGTTCGAAAAGCCTGGATAGAATAGTATTTCATGGCTGTTTCGAAAACTTGTGCCTTTTCGATAGTATTTAATTCATAATCAGTTGATATTTTTTGTTGGCCGACAGCTTGTAGTAATGCTTTTTTTTGTAACATATCAAGGTGGTTGTAGCTTTGAAGATAGTCTGTTTTAAGTGATTTTACAAATTTAGTATGTTCGACCAGTTCTAGTTCCGAATCATTATTCAGTTCAGTTATTTTTTTGACAGTATCAATCGGTATAACAAAATATTTAAAATCATCTGCTAAATTAATCTGAGGTCGAACAACTTCAAGTGCTCTTAAAATTTGGTAGGAACAATTGTCATTAAAAAAAAGTACGGAGCACGGGCGATTTGCATCTCGATAAGATGATCAACCAAGAAGCTGACTTCTTCAGGAGTAAAGTTTAAATGGTATTCCCAGATATCTCGACCTTCGAGATTAATATATTCACGAATTTTTTGATGATAAGGGAGCATCGTAAATTGCCCTGAATACAGACCAAACAAACCCTTGATCGCATAGAAGAAACCCTCACTGGCATCAGTATTTGCTGCGTAGTTTATACCATAATCGATAAGATCTTTATTTTTGGCATTTTCCGGGTTGATTATTTTTAGAAAAGTATGGCCATAGCTCGATGAGGTATTTCCCAGATCGGCTGCGGCAAAAATCAATGCGACAGATTTAACGTTGAGATCTTTTTTCCATTCTTTCATGGCTTCACATGGCATAAGATCGTCAGCATTGATGGGGAGAGCTTTTGACAACCACTTGGTGCGAGCTAAGTAGAGACATTGAGCGTGTTTATCTGGATTTTTTGTGGTTTGAGGGTCATTATTTTCAGAGAAAAGAATTTCAATAGTCTTCAGGAGTTCTTTTTTTGGGCTTGATGCACCTTCGAGACTGAGAAAAAATCCGTCAGCAAAAGGGGAGCGGTAAGAAAACCAACCTTTTTTGTAATGACCGAGTTTGATCCACTGAGGATCAGTCCAGAGTTCTTTAGAATTGGCGATTTGAATATAGGATTCTGTACGAGAAATAGAAAAGCCCCACGAAGGTGAGGCTTTAAATATAAATACACTCAGTAAAAGCGTATAAAATAATTGACGAAAATAATTAAGCTCCGTGACAAACATTTGCAACAGAAGAAGACTTCATGTTGTTGACGAAGTCAACTGCAGACGTTTGAGCTGCGGGTACGATTGATTTGAAGCTAGATTGAGCTTTTGTGTTGAAAGCTGAAATTTGCGCATCAGTTGAACAACCGTTTAAAGCTGCTAAAGTTGATAATTTTTCGCCATGACCTTGAGCCATTTCGCGAGTTAATTCAGCTTGATTGACTTCAACGAAATACTGAATTTGTTTGTCGTTTTGAACTAAACCGTTAGCAGAACAGTTCGACGTACCGAAAGTGATACCGAAAGTTTGCGAACCCGAAGTTCCGTTAGTCGTCGCGGCAAGAACTTGCATAACTTTAGTGTTCTTCGTGATAATCATGCTGCCAAGACCACAACCGGCGTCACCTGCTGCGAATGCGAAAGACCCTACGAATAAAGATGCTACTAATACTTTTAACATAATACCTCCATGTTTGTTTACGTTGTAGTAATATGAAACTCGAGTTTGAGTTTAAAGCCAAGAAAAATAAGTAATTAACGCATCAAAAGTATTTGCATTGTGTATGCATTAAAAAAAGTCTTGCTCTGGCGATGAAATCATTTGATTTTTTTAAAATCGGACTAGGATTTGACCCAAACTTCATAGCTGAGTTCGGGGTGTTCTAGACTGGCCCGAGTTGATTCACGAATGAAATGAATTTGGTAGGCAGCCGAATAGAAAACATCTCCATCGAAGTTTTTATTTATTTTTGTAATATACAGTTTCTGACAATCCATCAGCGACTGATTGTAAATTTCGGCTCCGCCAATAACGAAAACATCAGGATTATAATTTCCTAATTTAATAAGCATGTCCGCAGTGGCATAGGCCTCTTTAAGACTTTTAACGAAACGAACGTTTTCTAAAATTGAGGTGGGTTCACTGCGAGAGATCACAATATGAAATCGATTCGGTAAAGGTTTGCCGCGCGGTTTTAAAATAGAATCGAATGTTTTTCGACCCATAATAATAATTTTTCCCGAGGTGGTTTCTTTGAAGAATTTTAAATCTTCCGCATAATGCCAAAGCAAATCATTGTCTTTACCAATCGCTAGATTGGCGGCCACAGCGACGATTTGATTTAAAATCAAACCGCGACCTCAGCTTTGATGGCAGGATGTGGATCGTAACCGGTAATCGAGATGTCTTCGAATTTAAAATCAAAAATATCTTTTACAACAGGATTTAAAGTTAGTTTTGGAAGCGGCTTAAAGGGGCGTGTGAGGATTAAATTCACTTGTTCCATGTGATTTGAATAAATATGAGCATCACCTAGCGTATGGACAAAGTCGCCGACTTGAAGATTGCAAACTTGTGCCACCATGTGAACGAGCAAGGCGTAGCTTGCGATATTAAATGGAACACCGAGGAAAATATCAGCGCTTCTTTGGTAAAGCTGGCAAGAAAGTTTTCCATCAGCAACGTAGAATTGAAAAAAAGCGTGGCACGGAGGCAAAGCCATCTTATCGACATCGCCAGGATTAAAGGCGACGACTAAATGACGACGTGAATCGGGATTGGTTTTAATTTGGTGAATCACATTTTTTATCTGATCGACCGTGCGTCCATCAGCTGTTTCCCAGAAGCGCCATTGCTTTCCGTAAACAGGGCCCAGATTACCATTTTCATCAGCCCATTCGTCCCAGATAGTGACTTTGTTATCTTTTAAATATTGAATATTTGTTTCACCTTTTAAAAACCACAACAGTTCATGAAAAATCGAACGGGTATGAAGTTTTTTCGTCGTTAAAAGAGGAAAGCCCTCTTGAAGATTAAAACGCATTTGATAGCCGAACACACTGGTTGTTCCAGTGCCGGTTCGGTCTTGCTTGAGGGTGCCTGATTCGAGGACATGTTTTAGAAGGTCATGGAATTGTTTCATGACCTCAGGCTAAAGCAAAAAAATCGATTTTTGAAGCTTTTCTTGGTTCGTTTCGCTCAGCCCAAAAGGAATAATCGCCGAGACTCGGGTCATTTGGTTAGGAAGACAGCCTAAATAGAGTGAATCTGCTGCATTAAAGATAATCGAAGACCCAATACCGGCTCCACGTGTGCGATTGTGGTTAATCGAGTTCGAAAAACCGATTTTTAACACGGATTCAATTTGGCCGGTAAACTTACTATAAGTCAGGGTACCATAATAATCTATAACAGAAACCGCCACCAACTTATCTATTTTTTCTAATATGAGAGTGGATTTGAGATGACCTTTATTAGCTCCTAAATTGTGCGCATCAATTTGCGCATTCATAATGATTTCCTCTAAGGCACATTTTAAATGACTTGAACGATGAGCTTCAATATCAATTTGCAGGCGATGAAAAGATAAGTTTAAAATTGTTTTGCGAGATGTATTGCTATCAAAAATAATTTTATGTTTTCCCGTAGAATGGGTAAAAAATGTAAAATCTTCTTGGAAAAACTCCTGATTGTTTTTATCTAGAGCACTGAGAATTTTCACTTTTTCAGATAATGGTTGTAAGCTATTTTGGACAACATAATCTATACCTTTTCGATAAGCCAACTCAATCACTTGCTCGGCATTGAGTTCATCGTCAAAGATGGCAATTTTTTTTGTTTTTTTAGAAACTTCTTTTTCGAGTTCGACCATATTAAAAACAGAAACTGTATTTTTAAATACGACTTTTTCGTCAGCGAACTGTTGCTTTCGATCTTCAAAACTTAAGTGAAAGGACATTTTTACTGA
>CALMPX010000289.1 GCA_937871355.1 uncultured Bdellovibrio sp. | reverse complement strand
ATGACGTCATCTTGATTTCTCCAGCCGCTGGCTCCTTTTTCAGGTAAGACGCCGATCACCTGAAAATTCACTTTATCAATTTTAATCATTTCACCAATGCCACTTTGATCCGAGAATAATTCTTTTCGAATGACTTCACCGATCACAGCCACACGGGCGCGTTTAGAATTTTCTTCATCAGTAAAAAATCGTCCCGACACAGGAATCGAAGCATGAATTGCGGCCCAGCCCGACGACACGGCTTGAACTTGAGTATTCCAATTCTTCCCATTGGCGGTCGCTTGACCGCGCGACTGCACCTGACCCGAAATTTCTTTTACTGAACCGATTCTATTTTTGATCACTTGCAAGTCACCATAAGACAAACGATTAGCGGCCCCACCCTCTTGAGTTACACCGGCCACGCGAATCGAGCCTGCACGGACAATAAGTAAATTTGAACCTAATGAGGAAAGGCTTTCTTCGATCGCTTTCTGCGCGCCTTTCCCCAGGGCGAGCATGGCCACAACTGCACCTACTCCGATGAGGATTCCCAGCATCGATAAGGCTGTACGGACCTTATTCGCCGTTAAGGTTTTATAACCCTGTTTAAAGTAATCGATAAAGTCCCATAGAATTGATTGAGATTCCATTTTTTTATTTTGCAACTTAACGACTTCAACTTTTTAAAATCACTGATTCGTTGATCAGAGTAGATGAGTCCGTCACGCATACGAATCAAACGCTTAGCTTGAGCACCTATCTCTTCTTCGTGAGTAACAATAACCACGGTGATTCCTGATTCATTCAAGGATTTTAACGTTGTCATGATTTCTTTTTCGCTGATCGAATCTAGATTTCCTGTGGGCTCATCGGCGAGAATCATTTTCGGTCGATTAATCAAAGAGCGAGCAATCGCAACGCGCTGTTGCTGACCACCAGATAATTCATTCGGCCGGTGATGAGTCCGAGATCCTAAGCCCACTTGATTTAATAACTGTTCAGCTCGACCATGGCCTTTTTCATTTTTAGAATATAGTAATGGCAAAGCCACATTTTCTAAAGCTGACATCCGTGGAAGTAAATTAAACTGCTGGAAAATAAAACCGATTTCATCTCGGCGGAAAACAGCTAACTCATCTTCGGATAATTTTGAAATTTCTTTTTGATTAAACTGATAAGATCCCTGTGAAGGGATATCGAGTAAGCCTAAAATATTCATTAAAGTTGACTTGCCGGAACCTGAAGGTCCCATAATCGCTACAAAGTCACCATCTTCAATACTGAGCGTAACGCCTTTAAGTACTTCTAAAGTGTTGTCGCCCATTTGATATGATTTTCGGATATCTTTTATTTCAAGCATGATCAACTTACTTTCCTGTGCGCGTGCGTGGCTTACCCATAGGTGAAAAAGGATTTGTTGATTTATCTTTAGGCTGAGCGATCACCAATAAAATCGTTTGACCGACTTCTACTCCAGAAATAACTTCCGTTTGCTTACCGTCCGAAACGCCAAGTTTAAGTTCTTTATCGAACGGTTTGTCAGTGCTATTTTCGACTGTTGCAAAAGCTTTTCCATTTTCATATTTGATAAATTCAGTCGGTATAATCGTAATATCTTTTTTAGAATCAACGGCAAATGTTACATTGGCGGTCATTCCGCTTCGCATAAAATCCGGAGTTTTTTGAGGAAGAACTGTAATAATATACGTTGTTACGTTACTAACCGTTTTAGCTTCGAAAGCGATTTGCTCAACTTGTGCTGGAATTATTTGATCCGGATAAGCATCTAAACGAACTTCGACATTTTGTTTTAATTTAATTTGCGCTAAATCTGTTTCATCAACCTGAGCTTTAACTGTTAAACGATTGGACATGACCAAAACGGCATCGCTGGTGGTAAATGTTTGTCCGTCCTCGACATTTCGTAAAATAATTTGTCCGTCAATCGGTGCGATAATCGGTGTTGGCTTATAAAGTCCCTGCCAACGCTTAACTTCAGCGGCGCCTTTTGAACGCGCACCATCTAACAAGGCCGCTCGTTCCGTCGAACTGATCCAACCTAGAATTTGTCCCTTTTTAACAGTGTCACCGATATCAACTAAAATTTCTTCGATTCGGCCGGCAATAGGAGATTTAATTTCTAATCGGTTTTGAGGTTGTACCGTTCCTGTTGCTAAAATTCGCACCTCGATATCACCTTGAGCAATAACAGCTTTTTTATAATTAATTTTTGCACTCGACATTTTTTGAAATATAAAAAATCCAGCGATAACGACGACCACCACACCAATTAATATGATGTACTTATTTTTACTCACTGAATAACTCCAATTCCCTGAATCTGTTCCCAATTCGCTTCACTAAAAACACTGTCGCGACGACTGCTGAGACTGGATTTCTGGCGAGAAATCAAATCGTTTTCAACCACATCCCAATCATCAAAGGTCATTAGACCATTATTGTATTTACTGCGAGCGATATCAGCTCGGACTTCTAAAGCATTCTTAAATACATCATCAACCTGAGCTTTTTCAGCGGCTTGAATATAGTCATTATAGGTATTGCGAATTTTATTTTTAATCTGCATCAAGCTGCTGAGCGTGTTTTTATGAGCTGAGCTGTATTTAGCCGCGGCATTTTTAACTGAAGCATAATCTCTTCCACCATCAAATAAAGGAATACTTAAAGTGAGTCCTAAGTTCCAACGTTCATTTAATTCTGGAAAAAAAACAGAATCGCTTTTACCATAGCTTCCCGTAAAATCAAGGCTTGGATAAAATCCAGAATGAGACGCACTTAAATCTGCATCGGCCGATTTCTCTTGAAGTAAAGTGATTTGATAATCTGGTGTTTTTATAGCTATGTCAGGAAACTGCGAAGTATTAACTGTCTTGATGCTGACTTTATCAGATCTCTGATCCACGACTTGAATATCGGCGTACGGCGCGATGCCCAAAATGCGTCCTAGATTTTCTTGCGCCGAAGCGAGCTGATTTTTAGTCTGTAGGTCTTCGTAACGAGCTTGCGCAGCATAAGCTTGCGATAAGAGGACCGATCCTTTATTTTCACGTCCACCATTAAAACGTAATTGGACATTTTGTAGATTATCCTGACGACGTCGAATAATATCTTCAGTTAATATTAAATAAGATTGCACATATAATAAATTTTCATAGCCTTTTTTAAGAT
>CALMPX010000288.1 GCA_937871355.1 uncultured Bdellovibrio sp. | reverse complement strand
AAAAGCAAAACCTTGCCACTGTGGATAAGGAATTTTGGCAAATTCAAAAACTTTCGGATTGATCAAGCCGCATCCTCCAATTTCAATCCAACCTGACTGTTTACACAAAGAACATCCTTTGCCTTTACAAATCGGACATGAACAATCCACTTCAGCCGAAGGTTCCGTGAACGGGAAAAAACTAGGACGGAAACGTGTTTGTAAATTGGGACCAAAAAATTCTTTAACAAAGAAAGAAATAGTCCCTTTCAAATCAGCCATGGAAACTTTTTCATCCACACACATACCTTCAATTTGATGAAAATTAGGAAGATGAGAAATATCACTGTCGCAGCGAAATACAGAACCTGTTCCAATAATACGTAACGGTGGCTTTTCATTTTCCAAACTATGAATTTGAATAGGAGATGTATGAGTACGTAATACATGCGTATCATCAACGAAAAAAGTATCTTGCATGTCACGCGCCGGATGATTCGGAGGAATATTTAAGGCTTCAAAATTATAATAATCTTTTTCAATCAACGGACCTGTTCGCAAACTATAACCTAAACGAGACATAATCGAAACAATTTCATTTGTGACTTTGTAAATCGGATGTTCATGACCGCGCTCAAGACTGGCCGCTGTAAATGAAAGATCTAACTTTTCATTTTGCATTTGAGCGTCTATTTCTTTGTTTTTAATTTTTTCTTCAAGTTCCGAGTAAAGCGATTCTAATTCGGCTTTGACTTCGTTCACCAATTTACCAAATAACGGCTTTTCCTCTTTAGGCAAGGCGGCCATCAATTTCATGGCTTCGGTCAATGCGCCGGACTTACCCAAGTACTGAACTTTGAAGTTGTAAAGCTCAGCCGTACTTTCCGCTTTTGTAAAATCTTTAATGGCGTTGTCTTTGATACTTTTGAGTTGGTTCTGAACGTTGTTTTCCATAATATTTCCTTGAAAATTTATTATAGAATTTATTTAAGTCTTTTCAAGAGTTTAGCCTTGTGATATGAAAGTATTCTCAGGGGATAGTGTGGCGCATAAAAATAAAGAAAATTACAGCCCTTATAAAGCTCGACAAGAAAAAGCCGGCCGAGATTTAAAAGACAAAAGCATCGTTGATCAGCAAAAAGGCACTCACAAGAAGCCTGACCAGGTTTTTAGTGCCGCCGAAGCCAACGACCGTATGTATGACATCTTTAAAAATCATGATTTCAAGTGCACGCATGAAGAACGGCAGAAATTGGCTGAATTTTACGCCCTGTTGATGGAAAATCAAGAGCACAAGAACTTCACTCGTTTGCTAAAATTAAAAGATATAGCCATTAAGCATTTTATCGATTGCTTGATCATTACTGAATTGACCG
Source organism: uncultured Bdellovibrio sp. (assembly GCA_937871355.1). GTDB lineage: Bacteria > Bdellovibrionota > Bdellovibrionia > Bdellovibrionales > Bdellovibrionaceae > Pseudobdellovibrio. Next base: position 2,004 of record CALMPX010000288.1, on the reverse strand, counting down.
ATCTTAAGTTTCCTCTTTTAGATGTGGGAACCGGACCTGGCTTTCCCGGCATACCGCTTAAAATTCGTTTTCCTGATAAAAAAATTATTTTAGCAGAAGGCGTTCAAAAACGCGTCGAATTTTTAAAACATGTTCGTGAAAAAATGAATCTTCAAAATTTAGATATCATTGGCCGCAATATCAATCCTTACTTTGAATACCCGGTCCAAGGAGTCATCACCCGCGCCGTGGAAGATATATCGAACACGCTTCGCAATGTTCTGAGTTGTCTTCAAGAAGGTGGCTTTGTGTATTTTATGAAGGGACCTGGCGTGAATCCTGAAATTGAACAGGTGCCTGATGATCTCAAAGAATTTTATGTTTTGCATGCCGATCATACTTACGATTTACCAAAAACTGAAAATCATCGCCGTCTTGTCGTTTATAAAAAAATTAAAAATGCTCCTATGCCGGAAGATGAAGATAACGATATTTTATTAAATGAAAGTTTTTAACTATGCGCACACTAGAAATTGGATCTAAAGATAATCCGACATTTAAAAAATTAAAACATCTTCTGAGTTCGAAAGGCATTAAAGAAGAGAAATCATTTTTTTTAATGGGTGAAAAATTGATTCAAGATTTTTTACAGAAACCAAATCCTGCTTTTAAAATTAAAAATGTCGTTGCCTTTGAAGGGTTCGAACTTCCGATTCTTGATTCTCAAATTAAATTAAAAAAAGATTTATTTAATGAGCTCGATGTCTTAGGCACACACTATCCACTTTTAGTTTTAGAATATAAAGAATTTAACGAATTTAATTTTCAAGAGCAACCCATTGGTTTAGAAATTATTTCACCGTTAGGCGACCCTAAAAATTTAGGCGCGCTAGCCCGCTCAGCGGTCGCTTTCGGCGCTTCAAAATTAATTTTAACTCATGATTCTTGCCATCCATACTTACCTCACTCAATAAAAGCTTCAGCCGGAGCAATCTTGAATATTCCAGTGCACTTAGGTAAAGCAAAGTTGAATCAAATTCCCATCGTGGGATCGAATGTCGCTTTAGATTTAACCGGCCAAAATATGAATGATTTTAAATGGAATAAAAATATTCGTTTACTGATTGGCGAAGAAGGCCCTGGCATTGATCTAACAATCGAACAAAAGAAAAAAATGCAGTTTATACTCATTCCTATGTCCTCTGACATTGAGTCTCTAAATGCGACAGTTTCGGCCTCAATTGCTATGTGGGAATGGAAAACGTCAACACATTAAACACCCGTCAAGATCAACGTAACACCTATCTTTTTATGATACGCCCATAGCAGCTTAGGACGTTTTGCCTATGGCACTCCGCTTGCTTTACTAGTCTGTAACGGTCACTCGAAACAAACAGATAAATCATAGGGGGATATTATGATGAATCAAAACGAAACAACTTTAACTTTAAAATTAACTTTAGTCGTTACAGCTATGGTTGTTCTTTCTTCTTGTAGTAACACAAAGGAAGAAACGACTTCATACAGTTCAAATACTTTTTCTTCGACTGCAAGTAAATCATTAGCCTCTTGTAATAAGAAAATAACCGCTGATATGAGTTACAGTTCAACTGTTGTACAAGATCAAATGGGTACACAAGATAACAACTGGCTCAAAGTTAAAATGAATTTCTTATCACCTAAAGCGACAGCTTCAGGAAATGTTTTAAAATTTTTCAAATGGAAAATGGTTAATGGCGTTCCATATTTAGATCAAACTCCGATGAGCTTCTACACTTATAATCTATCATCTCATACTTCAGGCGGAACAGCTATGAACCAAATCGCTGTTTCACTTGTGAGTACAACAAATGCTTTCACAGTTTACCTCAATGACTCTCAAGCGACTTACCAAGTTATTAAAGCTGTGATTTATTCAGCTGATGGATCACTCGTTGCTCAATCTGATTCATTAATTCCACAATTTATGGCTAACCCGACTGAGTACGCTTATAACTCGGATGGTTCAGCTCGTGCTTCTGGTCT
>CALMPX010000287.1 GCA_937871355.1 uncultured Bdellovibrio sp. | reverse complement strand
AGACGCATCACTATTTTGTAAGAATAAACGAGGTTTAAATTTTATAGTGACCTCATTTGGTAAGAAATCTTCACCAATGTTTCTGATCGATCCTGCAAATGAGAAATCACGAATAGTCGCTTTATCAACCTGAGGGTCTCCATTGCGACCATTGCCAGATGTTGAATATCCAAAAGCGGGTCTCATAGAAAGTCGCACGTCACGATTCACATGATAATTGAACGAGATATAAGAATCAAAAATTCCAAACGATGGATTTTCATTATAAAACTGCTGATCGCTGTATCCACCCAAGAAATACGCAGTTACACTAAAGGGAACGACTTCCTTTGATTTATTTTCGACTTTTACCGCCGACGACGTTTCCATGGGAACAGAAGTCTCACGGTCTAAAGAGATTACGGAGTCAGCTTTCTCTTGTGCAAATGTAGTCACACAAATTAACTGAAAAACAAGTACTCCAAAAATAGATATTTTTCTCATGACAAAAGTCCCCTTATTCTCATTCGTACGTCGCAAAACATATCACATTGCAGTATAAAAACTAAAGCTAGATATTCTAAAAATAACAAATTACGCTTTTTTTATGAAAAATATACATCAAAAAAACGCATCTAAAATGACTCCAAAAAATACTCGTAAATTTGTCTATGCAATTTCCGTGGCAAGTATTTTGACACTTGTTTTATTCACCGGCGGCTGCAAAACGACTGGTCGAAATGAAGTCTCTTCACCATCAGGAAATTTAACGGCTCCAGAAAAACTCGCGCGAGGGTCTGATGAAGTTTCGGTGATGACTTATAACGTAGAGAATATGTTTGATAACGTACATAATGAAGGTATTGACGATTATACGTACCTACCACATTCAAAAAAGAACTCCCCCGAAGCTCAAGAGTCCTGCAATAAAGTTTCTAATCCTTTTTACCGTGGGGAATGTTTCAATAAAGACTGGAACGACGATATCGTTCATTTCAAGCTTTCCCAAATAGCTCAAGTTATATCTTACGTTGATGGCGGAAAAGGCCCCGATAATCTCATCTTAGCCGAAGTTGAAAATGAAAATATTCTTCATCAACTTGTTAAAAACCATCTTGGATCCTTAGGTTACCAAACCATAAGCATCCTCAAGGGGCCAGATACACGTGGGATCAACACCGCTTTTATTTCTAAATTCCCACAGGTTGGAAAATCAATCCTCCATATCGTTCCGTATAAAGATTCTGATCCCGAGCAATTAAAATATGCTCAAAAATCACGAGGTATTTTAGAAACTGTTGTTAAAATCAACGGTAAAAACGTTTCCTTTCTGGCGGCTCATTTTCCGTCTCAGTCAAACCCCACCGAATGGCGCAAACAAGCCATGGAATACATGAAGGATTTGATGTTAGAAATTCAGAAAAAAGGAAATGCTGTTATTGCCGGGGGTGATTTAAATACCACCGAAGAAGAAGAGGCCGACTTCGGCTATTTCAGTAAAATTTTAGCTCAGGGCGGATCGGTTTCTCATCTTGTCGGATGTAAACAGTGTAAAGGAACTCATAGTTACAAAGGGGGATGGTCATTTTTAGATGTGATCGCCTACAGCCCGAACTTACCTCAAGCCGCGGGATTAACTTTGATTCCAGAATCGATCGAAGTTGTTCGTACTCCGGTCAACTCAAAAAGAAACGGAACTCCGTTACGCTTTGATGACGAAAAAAGAGAAGGCGCATCCGATCACTTCCCGCTTTATTCAAGACTTAAAATAACAACTCCGGCTGAGGTTGAAA
>CALMPX010000286.1 GCA_937871355.1 uncultured Bdellovibrio sp. | reverse complement strand
TAATACACAAATAGCGACAACTTTTTTACCTTTAAATTTTGTTGTTAACTCTTTGCCGATTCTTTCGACGGCTTGTTTGATTTTTTCTTCAGAAATGTAAACTTGTAAATCTAAAGTCTTTGCATTCATTCAATCCTTCAATCTTTTCATGTGACGACATAAACGTGTTGTTCATGTGCTCTGTACTGCTTTACATTTAACCCTTTTTCTTAAGCGCAGTAAAGCCTTGGCTTATTTTTTATTACAAGGTCTGGCGAAAGGCTGGTGAATTTAAAAAGTCAAAACAAGACTCAGCTTGTATTTTAGCTTTAGGGCGAAGTTAACCGGGGTTAGTTCAGTGACTCGATAATCATAACAAGTTCTGTTGTTCCATTGTCCATCATAAATTGTTTTGATTTAAAAATTTGGAAAGGTGGAATTTCAGCTAAAACGGGTTCATTCTGTAGTCCCACCAAGTCATTTTTCCAATGGATAAAGTAGATGCGATCAGCGGATAGGTTTATGTTAGACCGAATATGATCTGAACCTTGAGAGGTCATTTTGGTGATCATGATACTTCCGCTGGTTAAGCTATTCATGAGGATTTCTGATTCGAGTCCAATGATAACACCATCTTTGTTTGCAGCGGATTTAAAATTAGTTTTCATATTCACAGTCGCCACAGTGGACTCTGTTTTCAAAGGGGAGTATCTGATTTGACCTTCAAATAATTTTCGATCGATGGTGCCGGCGCTAAAAGAGGTTTCGCTATCACTTGCGGCGCGACTACTTTGGATCCAATAGGCTAAAATAGATCGACTCACTTCGTAGTAACTGACCTTGATATTTAATTTAGGCAAGGCTGCTGCCGCGGCTGCGGCCGTTGTTGCCGTTGACGATGCCGTTGGTTCAAGTGATGTTTTCTGACTTGAATTCGCAGAAGCCGCCTCATTGTTTGAGATTTCTCCGGCTAAACGACTTTGTTGATTTTCATTTTGTAGTTCGACAGAAATAGTTGTGTTATTTTGTGAAGTATTTAAATCTGTATCTTGAGGTGTGGTTTCAGATTGATGATTTGGTGTGCTTTTTGAAAAACTTGAATTAGTTATGATCTGCTGTAGGCTTTTTCGACGAGAATTCTGAAGAGTCGCTTCTTCTTTCGTTTTTAAGGCATAGTAAGACGTTCCTAAAGCGACTATAATAACTAGAGTCACCTGAGATAAGGTGCTGGAAAAAATTCTTTTCGATAGACTGGTTTTGTTCGGAACATATTTTTCAATGTTCACACCACAACTGGCGCAGTACTGATCTTTTGGTTGTGAAAACCCACAGCGGGGGCAATTTATGAGCATGGAAATATAGTATTTCATTCTGTCTTGACGCACAATTTTTACAGTCCTAATATAAACCCTAAGTCGAGGTACAAGTGCATGTTAGTCGTTCATGTTCCCGTTTTATTTAATGAAGTTATGGATTCTTTCTCGGTTTTTGCGGGCCGGCCGGATCTTGTTTACTTCGATGGAACTTTTGGACGAGGAGGACATGCCGCTGGAATTTTTCAAAGGTATAAGCCTCAAAAAATGTATGCTTGCGACCAAGATTTAATCGCTATTGAACACGCTAAATCGCATTTTCCTCACGTTGAAATCACTCATGAAAATTTTTTAGAATTTGCTCATCATCACAACTCCAAAAATACAAAATTTGATATGATTCTTTTGGATCTCGGTGTCAGCTCACCGCAGCTGGACGTGGCTGATCGCGGTTTTAGTTTTAATAAAGATGGTCCATTGGATATGCGAATGAATCAAAAATCAGAGCGAACTGCCGCGAAAATTTTGAATCAATTTTCAGAAGAAGATCTGATGCGCGTTTTTAAAGAATTTGGAGAAGTTCCTAATCCTTATCACGTGGTTAAGGCCATCATAAAAGATCGAGTCGCAAAACCATACGAAACGACTTTGCAGTTATCGAGTTTGATTGAACGAGTCGACGGCTGGCATAAAAAAGGTTTTCATCCGGCCACTCAATATTTTATGGCCTTAAGGCTAGTTGTAAATCGCGAGTTGGACGTGGTCGAAGAAGCTTTGCCATTATTGATTGATCAACTGAACGACGGAGGTCGAATTTCCGTTATTACGTTTCATTCGCTCGAGGATCGTTTGGTCAAAAATCTTTTCAAACAGAACAAGACTGGTTTTCCCGTGAGTAAAAAAGTTATTGCGCCCTCTGACGAGGAGTGTAAAATAAATCCAAGGGCACGGAGTGCCAAGTTGCGGGTTTTTCAGAAAGGCCCTGAACCAGTTAAGCCGGATAAGTTTGCACTTAGACGAGCTCAGCGGGATCAGTCTTAAAGAAAACGCGCTTAAAATTTAAAAAAGTCGGAGATTCAGGATGAACTCAGGTCGTTCAAAGTTAAGTGCACAAGCACGACATTTCAAACCATTCATAAGCGTATGCTTTATCATTTTTACTCTTTTTACTTTGGTTTTTCTAAAAATGGAAGAGCGTCGTATGTCTTATGCTGTACTTAAATTAACCCGCGAATTTAAAAAAGTTGCAGAGTTCAAAAAGCAGAAAGAAATTCAGTTAGTTAAATTATCTCGCCCCCAATTTGTTGAAAACATTGCCAAAGGAAAATTAACTTTAAAGCGGGCTACAGATAAACAAATTATTCACCTGAGCACGATTGTGGCGACTAAATAAAGGATAAGATTTGAAAGCTAAAATTATTTCGTTATTTATTTTTATTATATCGCTTTGGGGAATTTTACTGGCCCGAGCTGCTTACTTACAATTTTTACCTCATGAAAAATTAAATACATTGCAAGCGCGCCAGTTTCAAACTGTAGTCACGTTACCTTCTCGTCGAGGAAATATTGTAGATATAAATGGAAAAGAATTAGCCATGTCAGCACCTGCGTATTCAGTCTATGTTGATCCCAAAGCTTTAGAAAATAGAAAGCAAACAGCGCAACTGTTGTCGAAATACTTAACCGAGCCCTATGCTAAGATTTATTCTAAATTAAAAGACAAAGATAAACGCTTCGTTTGGATTGAGCGCTTGGTTGCAAGTGAAATCGTCGACAAATTAAAAGAGAAAAAAATTAAAGGATTAGGCTTCGTCGAAGAGTGGCGTCGTGTTTATCCTAATGATTATCTTTTATCGTCGACGCTGGGTTTTGTTGGCAAAGAAGGACAAGGGCTTGAAGGAATTGAATTATCTTTAGATCATGAACTTCAAGGTGAAAGTAAAAAGGTCTCCTTAAGAAAAGATGCTAAAGGTCGACCCCTTTTACAAGACGGAATGGTTTTCAAAGAAACTCCACAGGGAAAAGAAGTTAAGTTAACGATTGATTCTGATTTACAATATTTTGTTGAAACGGAAATGATGCAAGCGATGAAAAAGCATGAGGCTGATGGAGCCTATGCTGTCGTCTTAGATGCAAAAACGTCAGCTGTTCGTGCTATTGTCAGCCTTCCCCATTATGATCTGAATAATCCGCAAAAGTTTAATTCAAATAATCGTCGTAATAAATCTGTTACAGATACCTATGAACCAGGTAGTACATTGAAATCATTTATATTGGCTGATGCTTTAGAGAAAAAAATCTACACACCAGATTCTAAAATATTTTGTGAAAATGGTGCTTTTAAAATTGGAAAAAGAACAATCAGAGAAGCAGAAAAAAATCATGCTCAGGGTTTAATTACCGTGAGTGAAATTTTAGCCTACTCATCAAATATCGGTACAAGTAAAATCGCTTTGAAATTAGGTGCAACCGAAGTTCAGCAAACTTTGAAAAAATTTGGCTTTGGATCGCGTACAAATATTGATATGCCTGGCGAAGCCAAAGGAATCATGGTCGGCCTTCCATGGAGTGATCACTTATTAGCTAACGTTTCCTTTGGACAAGGTATTACCGTTACACCATTGCAGTTGGCTAACGCCTACGCTTCGTTGGCCAATGGGGGGTATTTGAACACACCTCATATTGTTGAAAGCATTACAGATTTAGAGACGAACGAAACTGATAAATTAAAAGAGCGTCCATCGACTAAAGTTTTGTCAGACGAAGTGGCCGCGCAAATGAAAGAGATGTTAGTCGGAGTCACCGTTAAAGGATCAGGTGCCGGTGCGCGTGTTCCTGGTTATGTTGTTGGTGGAAAAACCGGAACAGCTCAAAAAATTAGTCTAAACGGACGTGGATATTTGAAGAATGCTTATATCGGAAGTTTTGCCGGCTTTATTCCAGCTCATGATCCGCAGTACGTTATATATGTAGCGATAGATCATCCGAAAAAGAATGGGTACTATGGAGCCGCCGTCGCGGCTCCATTATTTTCAAGCATTGCTTCATATGCCATTCGCAAAGATGGAATTTCTCCGGCGGCAACTTTAGCTGAAAACGCACCCGTTGCTGAAACAGCGGAAATTGCCTCAGAGAACGCCCAAGCCGCTCAAGATGAAAAATTAAAAACTTTTTCAGACGAGCAATTGGGAAGTTTGTCTTCGGTGCTAACATCGGCTCCGGAATTGAAAACATTATCATTACGTGAAGCGATTCAAAAGACGGCGGAAAAAGAAATTAAACTAAAAATTATCGGATCGAGTGGACGCGTTTATCGAACAAGTCCAGAGGCTGGCGAAGCTTTCGGGCCAGATCGTAACATGACTATTTATTTAAAAGAATAATTTATGTAATCGCATTTAGATAGCTATGAGCTTTCGTGACGGCAGGCATAGGAATTTCGTGACCTCCTCGAAACGAAGCAAAGTCACATTGAAATCCATGAGCTTTAAACATCTGAATTAATTTTTGTGTGCCACTTGAAGGTAAAACAGGATCATTTTCTCCGTGAGAGAAAAAAGCTTTTAAAGTTTTTCCGGAAGTGGTGGCTTCTTTTTGTCTTTGAGCTAACTTTGCACTCCATTCATTTTTACGAATCAGAGCACCAGATAAACTGATTAATCCTGCAGGCATTTCCGGAGCGGATAAATAAACTTCTGTGGCGAGCATAGCACCTTGAGAGAACCCACCAAGAATGACTTTGTTCCAAGGAATCTTAAATGAATCGATCATCTTCCAGATAGCTGGTAAAATCTGTGATAATTCAGGAGGAGTGTATAAAGACCAATCCGTTGGAAGTTGGGATAGAGTTAAAGGCCACCAAGCGCGGCCCGACATCATCGGCGCTATAGGTACGCTGAAGACTCCATTAGGAAAAATCCAATTTATTTTCTTATTTTGAGGAGTCAGAACTTCAGAAAGGCTTTTCAAATCCGACGCGTCGGCTCCGAAACCATGGAATAAGAAGACCCAGTAAGCGTCTGGATCGTGAGGATGTTGAATATCATCTAAATATTGAATAGGTTTTTGCATAATAGGTTGAATTATATTAGCCTAGGACTTGTGAAACTACAGCAACTTTTTTCAGATTTTATTCACCTCTTGTCGCCGCGTAATCAAATGCAGTCTGCTTTTTTGGAGACCGAAGTTACGGGGCTTTTTTTTGATACTCAAAAATCGATCAAGGATTCTGTTTTCTTTGCTGTTCCTGGTTTAAAAAATGACGGTCATCAATTTATACCTCAAGCTATCGATAAGGGCGCCATAGCCTTAGTCGTTGAAAATGAATTAAATGTTCCCGAATCATTTTCAGGACTGGTTTATATTGTGCCATCGTCACGTGAAGCGTTGGATTTGATCGCAGCAAAATTTTATGAATTTCCTTCGGATAAATTATTTTGTATCGGTGTGACCGGCACAAACGGTAAAACATCGATCACCTACATCTTAGAACATATTTTAAATTATAATAAAAAATTAACGGGTGTCATGGGAACTGTAAATCATCGCGTGGGTGATAAAATCTGGGATTCTCAGATGACCACACCGGACCCGGTGACGTTACAATCCCGCTTGAATGATTTTGTTCAAGAGCGAGCTTTTGCTGCTGCTATGGAGGTTTCTTCTCATGCGCTGGAACAAAAGCGCGCCAACAGTGTGCATTTCAATACGGTGGTCTTTACAAATTTAACCTTAGATCATTTAGATTATCATAAAAATATGCAAAATTACTTTGCGGCCAAGCAAAAGCTATTTACTGATTTGATGTGGTCATCAAAAAAGCGTCCCTTGTTTGCCGTGGTCAATATTGATGATAAATATGGTCGAATACTCAAAACTGCAGAACCGGTCATTGTATGGACATACGGGCAAAATTCTGACGAAGCTGATTTTTCTTTTAAAATAAAAAAAATGGATTTTAATGAAACCATTTTTGATTTAACGACGCCACTCGAAACTAAAGAAATTAAGATTCGAATACCAGGAGTTCACACAGTTTACAACGTGGTGGCTTGTTTAGTGACATCATTAACGTGTGGTCTTTCTTTGGATCAAGCTATTGAAGCCCTTTTAACGTTTAATGGTATTCCAGGACGTCTTCAGAAAGTGATCACGAGCAGATCCCTTAAAACCGTTTTCGTCGACTACGCGCATACTCCGGACGCTTTAGAAAATTCACTTCAATCATTAAGAAAAATTCAGATAGAAAGTAAATCTCAAGGTAAACTGATTTGTATTTTTGGCTGTGGCGGAGATCGTGATAAAACCAAACGTTCGGAAATGGCAAAAATAGCCTGCTTACGAAGTGATTATGTGGTGATAACTTCGGATAATCCTCGCACCGAAGTTCCTGCTCAAATTATTAAAGATATAGAGGCCGGTATTCCGACTAACTACCAGAATATAAAAAGTGAAATCGATCGTGAACAAGCGATCCGTTTCGCCATCGAAATGGCGACCGAAGATGACGTGATCCTGATCGCAGGCAAAGGCCATGAAGATTACCAAATTATCGGACACGAAAAAATACACTTCAGTGATTTAGAAGTGGCGCATAAATATTTAACTTATTAGGAATTTATATGAAGTGGACTTTAGATGATATCACTCAATGGACAAAAGGAAAAAATGTTTCCACTTTTCAAAAAGGTTTCGATGAAATCGGAACGGATACTCGTCAGGACTTAAAAAATAAAATATTCATCGCGCTTAAAGGTGATCAGTATGATGCCCATGATTATTTGGATCAAGCGGTAAAGGCCGGCGCCGGCTTGCTGATCGTTCACCGTTTAGATTCAAAATTTGAAGAGCTTAAAAAACAAATCAGCATCGTTTTGGTCGACGATACGCTTTTAGCATTGCAAAATTTTGCTCATGAATACCGTAAAACTTTGTCGACGAAAATGATCGCCATCACCGGATCAAATGGAAAAACGACAACTAAAGAATTTACGGCGGCTATTCTTAATGAATATAAAACCACACATTTTAATCAAGGAAGCTTTAATAATCACTGGGGAGTGCCGCTGACATTATTGAATACTCCAGTGGAAGCCGCTTTTGCCGTGATTGAAATGGGAATGAATCACGCCGGCGAAATCACGCGTCTGGTAGAAATCGCAGATCCTGATTATGTGGTTTGTACCATGGTCGGTAAAGCTCATATCGAATTTTTTCAAACAGTACAAAAAATTGCCGAAGCTAAACGAGAAATTTATTTAGATTCCAGCGAAAAAACTGTTCGCATTTTTAATCAGGATCAAGATTTGACATTTGATATGATGTATCCGACGGCCAAAAAATTTCCAGCAGGGCGAATGCTTAGTTTTTCTCAGAAAAACAAAGATGCTGATGTCTATTTTAAAATCCAAAAAGCCACACAAAGTGGACTCAGTATTTACGGACAAATCGCCACAGTTCAAGGAATTGTTGAAGTTCCAGATAGAAGACTAAATCGTTTGGCAGAGATTTATAAACCTAAGAAAATTATTCCAACTGTTATGGAATTTGTGGACATTGCTGGATTAGTGAAAGGAGCAAGCACGGGGGAAGGACTTGGAAATAAATTTCTTTCTCATATTAGA
>CALMPX010000285.1 GCA_937871355.1 uncultured Bdellovibrio sp. | reverse complement strand
AGATCCAAGGCTTCGCTCGAACGAACCTCACCCACGATAATGCGATCGGGTCTTAAACGAAGAGCACTTTTTAATAAATCTTTAATGGTCACTTCGCCTTTACCTAATTGATCAGCTTGACGAGTTTCGAAACGAACCACATGTTCATAATCAACTTGAAGCTCCGATGAATCTTCAATGATCAGGACGCGCTGACCTTTGGGAATGCGTGAACACATTAAACTTAATAATGTGGTTTTACCGGAACCGGTACCACCGCTCACGATAATATTTTTTCCCAGGTACATACAGAGATCCATAAACATCCAGGCATCAGGAGTAATCGTTCCATATTTAATATAATCAACCGGAGTAATTTTGCTGGCGGTGAATTTACGAATAGAAATAACTGTTCCTTGGCGTGAAATCGGAGGCAACACGGCAGCGATACGCGCACCACTGGCCGGAGATCCTTCAATAATTGGAAGACGTGCATCTAAACGTGGTTCATCTTTATTAATACGACGACCTACGGATTGAGCGATACTGTTAATAGCCGCTTGTAGATTATCTTCATCGGGAAATTTGGCATTGGTTAATTCGAGTTTACCTTTACGTTCAATAAAAATCTGATCAGGTCCATTAATCAGAACTTCAGACACGCCTGGATCATTCAAAAATTCCGTGATCGGGCCCAAGGCTCGATTGATCACTTCTTTAAAATTTGATTGTCCATCTGACATAATAACCTTTTTCTACTTCGTTTTTTCTAAAGACTCTGAAGCTACTTTACGAACTTTATCTGCGACAACCACGACTGTTCCGGCCGCACCGGTTTCAGGACTTTGATAGGAAAAAACACCTTCGATATTCGGATTGATTTTAAAACTTTTTATATTTCCATAGACGGTATTATGACTTTGCGAAAATGAATCCATCAAGAAACTAACATTTTTTTCTTTATGATTTAAATTCACGATATGAATTTGGTAAACTTGACCTTTTTGCAAATTAATACTTTCTGGAACAAAACCAGTTTCAGTTTGCACAATCACGATATCTTTCGCCGCTTCAATCGGAGAAACGGCACGCTTAATAGCTTCCACCACTTCAAAACTACTTTGAGTCTCGCTGTTGGTTTTAGGATTAACGGAAACCACCGCTGCCGGCATTCGTACATTTTGAATTCTTTGAAAATCCACTTGGCGACGAGTTAAATCAACCTCCCAAGCATGAACTTTAACTTGAACCAGATAAAACAAAGCAAACAAGATCACTTTAGAATAATTAATTTTTGATTTCATAATTTAATCCTTAACTCCGCCTCAAGCAGATCACTTATTAACTTAATGTAATTCTTTACGCTCTTGAAATTCACTGAATTCTCGAGCCACTTCGATCGCGACAAATTCTAAACTTCTTTTGTCCATGTTCAATAAAGTCTTAACCAACAATGATTTATCTCCGGCACAGGCATTGATGGATCCACATAAATGTTGAACGATCTGAGGTTTTTTCATCATTTCGTTATTGATTTGGCTCCAATCCGCATTGAGCACGGGATCAATAGCACCGATCGTGTAAAGAGCATCAAATACTGCTTGTAAATCGCCTTGAATAAACATGTTGAATCCTCCTTGATTACATCGGCCATCTCATCGGACGGCTTGATGTATTTATCGGAAGACTCAGAAATAACTTGAGTCATTGTGAGACACTTTAGCTGTGTTTCATTAAATTTGGATTTTGGTCTTGTTAAGTTTGGAGGGACTGTGATTTATAAAAGAAAAGCTGGACGAATAGCCCAGCTTAAGAATGATTTTCAGAATTAAAAGTTATTCCATTTGTTTCAAATGGCCTAAACCGTCGACAAAATAACTGGCGCGAGTTTGGCTGTGTTTCAACACCGTTCCCACTACCCAATTGATATTCATTTGAACCCCACCAATTGGATTCTCCACCGATCCCATGTTGATCACCGTAGGAATCTCAACGTTAGCTTTAAATGAATATCCCCATGCGACGTCTAAAGCTGATGGCAGAATTGTTGCGCCGGTCACGTAGTGACCTTGACCATTGTAATGACCTCCAAAGGTGAACATCAATCGGTATGAGAAGTCGACAACGTTCATGCCGAATAAATTGGTGTAATGAACACGGAAGCTTTTACTCTGTGGCATTTTCCAACCGCTCAGTTGCTGCCAAGTTTTAATTCCGACAGGCATCGCGCTGGCCGAATTAAGTTCAACGTTAACAACTGGTTTACCGGCTTCAACGATAGTCCAAATTTTTTGTCCTATGTTAATAATCGTATCAACTTCAACTTCTAATTCTTTGACGGGGCTTAACTGTGCGGCGATGGACGCTGGTGGTGCGTAATCAAAAGTTTGAATCTTATCAAGTAACGGAGATTGATCTGGAATTTCCTGAACGGTGACTGTATCTATGGTGAGATATGCTTGCTCCTCTAAGGTTAAAGCCTGAGCCTGCGCTGTCAAAAAAACCGCTAATGTGGTGATCATTATTTTTGTCATTTATACCCCCCCGGTATAGCTCTATTTACCAACAGGGGCTAAAGTCTTCACCTCTTATTCGCATTATGGAAAAGACTATAAGCAGTGACATTAATGGCGAACTTATACAGATTTACAAAGTCCGTCAGATTTCATGCCAATCGAGATTTAACGAGTATTTTGTAAAATGATCACTTTTTAATTAATAATATAATTCAAAATTTTATCAAAAGTGGCTCGTACGATAGCTTCATCTTTGGACCCATTGTAAATAAAAGTGAAGGCGTAAACTTCGGATCCCGTCGATGGTTTTTTAGCGGCATATCCCGCCAAAGACACCACACCATCTAAATATCCGGTTTTTGCGCGGACATAACCTTCAGCCGCTGTATCTTTCATACGTTTTTTCAGAGTCCCATCAAAGCCGGCTAAGGGTAAACTGTCCACAAATGATGGATAAATTTTAAAATCGTTTTGAATCGTATTTAAAACTTCAGTTAAAGCATGCGCCGAGAATTTATTATCACGAGAAAAACCCGATGGATTTAATAAAGTTAAATCTTTATCGTTAATATTGATTTTTTTTAATTCGGATTTAATCAAACCGACGCCGGTACTGAGCTTAGCCGGAGATTCTCCAGAGTAAGCTGCTAAATTTTTCGTGAGCATTTCAGCCACAAAGTTATTTGAAAATTTATTCATATCCGTCAAGATGCTTGAAATTGTTTTACTTTCAACGACGGCCACACTTCGCGCTGAAGATGAAACCTGACCCGCCTTAACTTTTCCTTTAATACTGATGCCCCGTTGATTTAAAAAAGATTTTAAATTTTCGCCAAACCATTTTATAGGATCGCTGACATTTTTGAAGTAAGCCTTCTCGGGAACCTGAGATGACAATTCGCCGGAAACGGTAATCACCTGAGAATCTTGATCAATGGATAGAATAAGATCTTTAGCCTTCTTGCTGATTTTAGCCGTATTTCTTAAGGTAAAATAATTGCTTTCCGGATCAATGTAGGCCAGAACTTTTCCGTCTTCTGGCTTGATGTAGACATTGACCGAATTCCAATTAAAACTCAGCGCTCCGACAGGGGCATCATAGGAGCGATCAATGCGCTTTGATTCACGCGACTCATCGTAGCGGACTTGATCAAACAGCGAGTCGTCCAAAATAATATCGCCTGGGATATGAGAAACGCCTTGACGTTTAAATTCATTGACGAGGTACCACATATTTTCAGACACAAAACCCGGATCACCACCACCCTTGACGTAAAGATTTTTATCATCAAAAAACATTTCTGTCTTGAATTTATAATTCAATGGAATTTGTTTTAAAACAGCATAAGTGGTAAAAACTTTCGTGATCGAAGCCGGAATCAACTGCGTCTTTTCATTGAGTCCGAAAATAATTTTGTTTTCGTGGCGCACTTCCATCGTCACATCAGATGTATTTATACCGTTGGTCTTTAAAATTTTAATGATTTCTTCAGATTTAATCTGTGCTTGAGCATTTGATCCGAAAAAAAAGTATCCTAGACCTAAGTGTATAAACATAATTATGCGCGAAACTGTTGTCATATAACCTACTTTCGGAGGGGAGTTTGTCCCGTTACCACTCTAATCCTATCAGTCCCGTGAATTATCTTGGCATCAGTGCATCTTATACTACAATAAAACAGATGAATAAACGCAACTGGTTCAAAATTATTGCCGTTCTATTTTTAGTCGTGATCTTTGATCAATATACGAAAATTTGGGCTCAGAGTAAACCTGAAACATGGATTGGTCCTTTGCATCTCGTCTTGGTTCACAACCACGGAGCTATGCTCGGATTATTTTCTGATCTAACCGCGTTCCTACGTGTTGTGACATTATCCACCAGTGGCTTCTTTATCCTCAGTATTTATTTTTTCATTCAATATATCATTCCCATTCCTATTCTTAAACTCCGCTATGGTCTTTCGCTCTTGGTCGGCGGAATTATCGGAAATGTCTTAGACCGTATTGTTTACGGCTATGTCATCGATTTCGTTTCTTTCGAGTTTTTTGGCCATCATACGCCTGTTTGGAATATCGCTGATATGATTCAATGGGCTGGTTACTTCTTACTAACTTACAGCATCCTCAAAGAAGGTCATTTACTATGGCCTGATAAAAACGCCCGCACTCGTTTCTGGGTAAATGAACATTTTCAAATTAAGTTCGCTGCACTTTTTATGGCTATTGGATTAATGTTAACAATTATCAGTTTTGTTTTCTCTTACACTTATCTCAAACTCAGCCTCAGTGAAATCGTCGGCACAAATAGCCAACTCATCAGTAAGTATGCAACCAGTTTTATTTTCTCATTCTGTATTTTGCTATTTGTATTCAGTATGACTTTATTTGTTGTCGCTCGAAAAATATCTCATCATATTGCAGGACCGGTTTATGCATTTGAACGCTATTTAGCCGATTTATTAGATGAAAAATATGAAAACAAACCGATGTACACATTTAAGTTGCGGGCGGGGGATGATTTTAGACATCTTGAAAAATCAGCAGAAAACTTAAAAATCAAAATTGAAGCTATTCAAAATAAGTTCAAAAATAAATCTGAAAACGAAATTCCTAAATTATAATTTTATCTATATAGAAACGTTTACGTGTTTGATCAATATGACAAAAAGCATGAATATAATCTCCATCTGGGTTACGCACAATACCCAATGGCGTAATTTTGCGCTGAGCCCCTTTCGTTTGACCAGATAAATAGGAAATCGATAATTCTGTTTCATGAGCACAAGCATTATACAGAGTGACTAGCTTTGGATCTCCTGCCGTGAGCACAGCATAATTTTTCCAATCCAGATCTTTACCTTGAATCGCAAATAAACGCTGAAGGCTGTCATCGGGAATGAGTTCTCCAGCCAGTTTTTCATTACATTTAAAAAAGACTTGCATACAGGCATAGGCATCATCAAACGCACGATGAGCATCACCACCGGTTAACGCTAATTCTTTAACTAAGGTTTGAAGCTTATGATTGGTCGTCGTAATCAAAGCTCTTGATAATAAACTGGTGCAAAGATTGAACGTCTGTGGAAAGGAAATACTATTTTGTTCAAAAGCAATTGTCAAAAAACCTAAATCAAAAGGAGCATGATGAGCTAATAAAATGGATCCATCGATAAATTCAGCAAAACTTTTAATTTTTTCTGACATTTTTGGCGCGTCATTAACCATTTCATTGGTGATTCCATGAATACGAATATTCGATTCAACCAGAAGTTTAGATGGCTTGAGTAAAGTCTGAAAGCGATCCACAATTTTTCCATCGAACCACTTCACCGCACCTAATTCAATAATTTCGGATTCGATGGCATAAGCACCGCTAGTTTCTGTGTCAAAGGCAACAACCGGATATTTTGTCCAGCTGTCGTTAAGATTAATTTTTGAATTCATCAAACTAATTCTGCATATTAACTGGATTAGATTTATTCGGCGCCGCGGTTCCTGATTTTACAGGCTCTGTCGCTTTGTCACCACAATTTTTTGTTTCTTTTGAATAACCTTTAATGACGATTTTAAAACCTTGATAAGGTTTATATTTTACATCATATAAGTTAGTGAAGCGTTTTGTATCTAGTAATTCTTTTGCAGAGCTGATCATCGCCTCGTTCGCTAACATGTCTTTATTTTCACTATAAAGCTTTTCAACCAAGGCTTTATAATTCGAATTATTGCTGCTATTAATATCCCGATTATCTAAATCATTTTTATCAAAATCAGGACCGTTAATCTCAGACACAGTTGTGTATTTCGCCTCTGTTAGCTCAGTATGTTGTGATTTAATCGAATTTAAAGCTACCTGAGCAAAATCAGCACGGCTTTTTGCTAATGATAAATTTTTTGCATCGCTATACTCTTTTTCATAAACTCTATTCGCTGTTCTATAGTATGGAGTTTTTGATGCGCTTGATGTTACATCGATATTTGTAATAATCATATTACTATGACTCGCGATAAAGTCTTCGATTTTTAGTGTAACTGGCTTAACTTCGCTATTTTTAACAGTTGAATCACCCTCTTTGAAATTCATCGGAACGAATTCAGAGTAAAGGACTTTAGATTCTTCCACACATGGTTCTGTTTTTTTCTCAACCACAGGCGGTGGCGTTGTTTTCTTCTCAACCACAGGCTTATTGGTTTGAAGCCCAGCAAAAAGATCGTTATTAAATCCCACTTTTAATGGGTAGGAATAAATGACTCCCGATTTGACGGGGCCGCAAATAGCCATATTGTTTAGCGATTTATTTAAATCAACAAGCTTCTTCTTTTTATACTCCTTACCTTCAGTTTGACCCAGAACTTTAAACTGAATGAGGGCCAAAATATTGTTTTGCTCTTGAATAAGAATATCTTTGTAATTTCCGCGTTGATCTAATCCGCCATTTGAACGTGAAATATTATTTAATGACTTTGAACGAAGTGATAACTCCGCATCACATTTTCGAACAGTACCTTTATTTGGGTTGTAATCATCACAACCTGGAACATTGGGTCTTAAAGGCTGCATAAAATAAGTCGCTGTCGCAACTAATCGCGTACGACAATCATTTCCTTCCTGAGCGCAGGTCGGGTCGGTGGCGATGGTATCTAGGGCTTTATCCATCATAGTTTTAATTTGTGGATTTTCAGTAAATGATTTAGAAAATTTTTGATGCAATGTCGATTTCACAAAATCAACATCAAAGGAAATCTCTTCTTGATCGATGGATGGCTGTTGTTTTAAGGGATTGGTACATCCTTTTAAAATAAGGTCTTGAAAATAATTAACGTTTTCTTTTTGAGCCGTATCCGTATAGTAATTTTGAATCTCCGCCGTTGGAGGAGGTGCATTCACCACTTGGGCTTTTGCTATAACTCCGTAGCAACCAACAATGGTCAAACTCGTTAATAGTAATTTCTTCATAGACACTCCTCTGCCGATTTATTTAGATATCGGTTCAGCCTCTTCATTTAATTTATTTAATTCCATTTCAACCGGATTAGCTAAGTTCGGGTCCACGCCTTCCGCTGTTCTTTCGCCATTGTGGCGGTTTAAGTTTTCAAGATATCTCTTATAATTTATTTTTGCTTTCTCTTCACGGTCACCGTCAGCAATAGCTTCCTTTGCAAACGATTCGAAAACTGGTTTGTTCAGCTCAGTATTTGGAGTGGTAGCATTCGTTTTTTCTAAAGCCGCACGTTTTTTAGGATCAACCGTGGAGCCTTCTTTAGCTTTGATACTAACTCGGATAAAACCGACTAATTTTTCTAAATCAAACTCACCTTTTTTGTCTTTAACATTAATTGAACCTATTATTTTATTTGATGTGTGTTCAAAGGTCGCTGCAATTTTATTTTTAACAAAATCAAGACGGGCTTGTGCCACTTTCT
>CALMPX010000284.1 GCA_937871355.1 uncultured Bdellovibrio sp. | reverse complement strand
TAAAATATTTAAACTTGTTATTAATTTCATTTTATATCCTTACTTAATTTTCTTGAGAAAACGATCCATCAATACAGTCGATTCCGGAAAGGCATTTTTTTCTGCGGTAAAATATTGACGAGCTTCGCCAGCTTTTCCGATTTGAAGGCACTGGGAGCCTAAATGAGCGTAAAACCCCGGAGGCAATGGTAAGTTTTTGCTCGCTGCTCGTTGAATATCGGCTTGCATCTTTTGAATTTGCACATCCGGAGTCGCTTTTCCCGGTTCTTGATATTGGGTGTAAATAAGATTTTCGTAGTCTCCCCAATAATATTTAGTCGGGCTGGCGCAACTCGAAAATAGTGTAGAAAGAACTAAGAGAGCAATAATTTTTAATGATATTGAATTTAATTTCATAAATTATTTAGTGAGAGTCCATTTTTTTTGTTCTAAACCTTCAACAAGTCTGTCGACCGCTTCTCGCATAGCTAAATCTAAAACTTTTCCATTTAAAGTTGAATCGTAGGCCGCTGTTCCACCGAAACCGAGAACTTCACGATTGTTCAATTCATATTCCCCAGATCCAGAGGCTGAGTAGACAACTTCTGAAGTAGCTACATCAACAACATTCAATGTAACTTTAGAATAAGCTACTTGGCTTTTTCCGCTACCAAGAACGCCGAAGAATTGGCGATCGCCTGTTTCCTTGCGCCCGAATTCAGCCACATCACCAGTAATCGCGAAAGAAGCACCTTTAAGTTTTTGTTTTTTACCAGAAAGCTTCGCTTCGGCTGAAAGCTCTTTCATATTGTCGCGGTCAAGTACACTGAAGCGACCTGTTTGTTGTAAGTGAGCCATAAGAACGGTTTTGGCTTGGCTTGATAAGCGATCTGGTCCTTCAGAGAAAACACCTCTCATGAAGCCTGATTTGTTATCAAAATTGCTCACCATGATTGGGTGTTTCGGTCCTTGATAGTTGTAGGCGGTCTGAGCTGAAACCGATTTTTCAACTTGAACGGCTTTGTGTGATTCAGAGGCGCAACCGACTAAAAGCAAAAATGAAGAAGCGACCAATATATTAAAAATATTTTTCACATAAATTCCTTTTTTGTTTAATGATGGAAAAAGACTAGCAGTCCAATTTTCTAAGCTCAAGCAATATAGCAACATGACTAGACGATATGCCGTGTTATTTACTTTGTAAAAGTATAACGCTTTTTATTTTTTATTCTCTTCTTTATAAATTTTCATAATGTAATTAATAAAATCAGGATCTTCTCCGTGGAGCATGTCGGGAAGAAATTCAGTGAAATCTTTACGGCGGCACCAAATTCTCATGTAGTCATCCCATGAAAGCCACATACGAGCCGTTTGTTTATTCATTTGTTCTTCGTAAACGAGAATGAATGCTCGTTCAAAAAGCGAAATCAAAATATCGAAGATTATTTTTTTTCGCTCGAGCTGCTCTGGAGTTAAAGTCTGATTTGAAATTTCTTTTGATGTTAATTGAAGATCAGCGTTTTCTAGTAAAAGTTTAGAAAATTCAACATACTCTTCTGACAGTTTTTGATAGATCTCTTCTTCTTCATTTTGTCTCTCGCGTCGTTGCTCCCAATAAAAAACACAAATGGCCAAAGGCAAACCGATCACGGTAACAACGAAGCTTGCGATCTCCCATTTTTCATGATCAAAAAATTCCATGCATTATCCTTTTGAATGAAGGTTTTAAAATATCATTCTATTAATAAAGATGTTGTAGGGCAATTTTAAAGATTAAAAAAGCCAGCCTTTTAAATCCGAATTTCGAATTTGAAAAGCATAATTAATATATAAGAAAATATGGTTTGTAATTTGCTCTAAATATTCTGATGGATAAAATATGTTAAGCGAAATTGAACAATATATTTTTATAGTTAGAAAACAAAAAGTTATGTTGGACTCTGATTTGGCAAAACTTTATGGAGTCGAAACTAAATATTTAAATCGTGCGGTGAAGCGTAATATAAGGCGTTTTCCAAGTGACTTTATGTTTCGACTTAGTATTAATGAAACAGAATTTCTGAGATCACAAATTGTGATCTCAGACTTGAGGTGCCAACCTGTCACCTCAAAAATGCCAGGTGGTTCTAGGTACTTACCCCACGTTTTCACCGAACATGGTGCTCTCATGTTGGCCAATGTACTAAATAGTGAAGCTGCCGCAGAAGCGAGTATTCAAGTTGTTCGGTCATTTGTTCGTCTGCGAGAAATGGTGATTTCACATGCGGAGTTATCTCGAAAACTAGCGGATCTCGAGAAAAAATATGATACACAATTTAAAATTGTTTTTGAAGCGATTCATAAATTAATGGTTATTCCTGAGGTTCCGAAAAAGAAAATCGGAATTTGAAAAAGCTTATGGACACCTGAGGCCTCAAGAGATCGTTCACCAAGATTCTCAGCCCTAATCGTCGGTGCGTGACTTGAAAATTATAAATTAGGTCAATTTGAAAAAGGCTGATATAATACAATCTGTAAGCTAATTAGAGACTTTGTTCATTTCGTTCAATTCCTCCAAAGAAGCACTCAAGCCTTTCGGAGGTAATATATGAGTAACAATAAACTATACGTCGGTAACTTGCCCTATTCTGCAAATGACCAATCATTAACTGAAAAATTTTCTGAATGTGGAACTGTTAGTTCTTCAAAAGTGATCATGGATCGCGATTCAGGACGCAGCAAAGGTTTTGCCTTTGTTGAAATGTCTTCTGCTTCTGAAGCTGCGAATGCGATCACTCGCTTTCACGGAACTGATTTAGATGGTCGCGCGATCAACGTTACAGAAGCGAAGCCAATGGCTCCTCGTTCTGATTCTCGTCGCTACTAAGAATTTTAAATTTTATAATATGAATTTTTTAAACCGACCTGATGAGGGTCGGTTTTTATTTGAGATTGGGTTAATTTATTACTGCACAGATTATTTCTTTCAACTGTTTACTTAAAAATAAAATCGGACATTTTATAAGCCAAACGTATAACCGCGAAGTTTTGACAACAACTGAAGATGAATCAGCTTTTCTTCCCGGCTTATCAAGAGGCTTACAGAATTTAACTAAAGGGGAAAAAAGAAACATTTCACTTAAAGCCGAAGAAGCCTATGGGTTTTACGATTTAAAAAAAATTATTCTTTATCCGCAAAAAAAGTTACCACCCAATATTCGCGTTGGAGATCCAGTGTCTATAGTTGGAAAAAGTGGAACACTGCGCTCTTACTGTGTAGTTCAACTTCATGACGACATGGTTAGTCTAGATGGGAATCATCCGCTAGCAGGACAAGACCTTATTTTTGAAATCGAAGCTCTTGAAGTGCGCGAAGCCACTCGCAGCGAAATAGATCAAGCACAAAACATGGTTTCTAAACAGCTCCTGCACTAACGCAACTGTCTTTATTTTAACAAATTAATATAATACTCTAAAACAGAATCGTACTCTTGCTCATCACAAACCACGCGTTTGGCATAGGCTTTTGAAGGTTCGACATACTGATCATGCATCGGCTTCACCTGGCGAAGAAATTGTTCCTTAACTCCTTCTGGAGTGCGACCGCGTTCACGAACGTCGCGATCAAGTCTTCGTCCGAAACGTAGATTTTCATGTGTATCAAAGAAAATAG
The DNA here is from genome assembly GCA_937871355.1 of uncultured Bdellovibrio sp. Taxonomy (GTDB): domain Bacteria; phylum Bdellovibrionota; class Bdellovibrionia; order Bdellovibrionales; family Bdellovibrionaceae; genus Pseudobdellovibrio. Next base: position 3,983 of record CALMPX010000284.1, on the reverse strand, counting down.
TTTCATCAAATAAGGCACGAACTTCGGGAATGTGCAAAATAAGAATTCCATCTACAATAATAATGGGCGCAGGTTGAATGAGAAGAGTTTCAATTTTTCTTGAGTGGGTGGCAAAGTCATAAGTCGGAATTTCTGTTGGATTTCCAGCTTTAAGAACTCGAAGATGTTTAGCTAAGAGAGAAAATTCAATCGAATCGGGGTGATCAAAATTAACGGATCCACCGTCATAGTCAAAACGCGAAGACTGATCAAAGTAAAAATTATCTTGTAAGACCAAAGCGGTGCGATCGGTTCCTAAAATTTTAACAAGATCTTGAGCAAAATATGTTTTGCCGGACCCTGAGCCTCCGGCAACACCGATTATAATGGGTTTATTTTGTTTGATAAAGCCTGTCACCAGCGTCTCCTAGGCCAGGCACTAAATAGCCTAGTTCGTTTATTTCTGTTTCGACACCAACAGTATGTAGCTCGACATCGGGATGTAAGGCATGGATTTTATCCACAGCAAATTGACTGATTAAAATAGCTAAGACTTTAATTTTTTTAACTTCGTAAGATTTCAAACGATCAATTGCGGCAATCATGGTGTCCGCGGTTGAAATGAGAGGGTCGCAAATAATGGCTGTCTTTCCTTTAACATCAACCGGCATTTTAAAATAATATTCCACAGTGTTATGAACAAATTTATCTCGGTAGATTCCAATGAACCCGGCCGATGCAAATGGAATCATCGAAAGCACGGCATCAAGCATTCCATTTCCCGCTCGCATGATTGACACGACAACAGGCGCATTCACGATACGTTCGATCGTGGCTTTGGCAATCGGAGTTTGAATCGAAACTTTTTCCATGTCGGTCCAATCTTTCATCACTTCATAAGCTAAAATGCGGCTGATCTCTTTTGTCAGTTCTCGAAACTCATGAGAGTAAGTTGTTTGATCCCGCAAATAGCCTAATTTATGTTTGAGAAGAGGATGATCGTGAACGTTGATATTTGGTAAATTTGACATTTTATAATCCTTTTTAAAAATTTAATTAAAAAACAGTTCCATCGCTAATAATTTGGAATGGTGGTCCGCCACCAGGTCTTTTCTCAGCAGCGATTTTTCGACCAGCCCACCAAGTTCCGCCTTCGAGTACTTTGGCTAAAGGAAATTCCTGAGGTGTTTTTCCTAAATTTTTCTGAACGGCTTCGCCGATTAAATCCAAAAAGCAAACCGTTAAAGCGCGCCATTCGATAATGAAATCTTCTTCGGGCTTCCATGATTTTTGTAAATCAGATGGATTTTTTGCTGTGATCAAACCAAAATCTAAAATGAGACCGCCGTTCCGGTATTCAGCTAAGCCTGTTAGTTTTTCAGCTCCTGTTACTTTTAATCCGGCTTCCAACAAAGGTTCGACTAATGAATACGTCATCCATTGTGAAAGTTTATGAAAGGCAATGAGTTCGCCTGTCGCGTGGTGTTTCCAAACGTCGCCAAGATTAACGCCGTCAAGATTGATTCGACCAGGCCAAATACTACCTAAACCATCAAGCACAGCACGGAGCAATCCTTCTGCGGGAATTTCATTTCCATATTTAGACATTAAATAATCAATAATACTTCCGGGGCGCCGACGAGGAAATAGAGGGCTGTTTTCTACTGCGGCCCCTAAATTTTTTAATAAAGAAACACGTCCCGCCACGCCGACTAATGGATTTTCAGGAGTGACTTGAAAATATTTATTTACAGAATCTTCTGTAAGATTTTTTAAACCTAGCGAATCGGCTTGAAGTGCTTTGTTTGAATCTGAACTAAATGCACCATTTAAAAACATATGAAAGCTAGCTATTCCTAAACCTTCAGAGCGCGCAAAAGTTTGATCGGAAGACTCCTCTTTGTAAGACCATTTGGGGCCAGAGCCTGCATCTAATAATACACTCGTAATGACTAAGTCTAATTTACAACGAGCTTTTTCTAGTGGTTCGTTGTGAACTATGCGTTGATTAAGTATATTTTCGCGATTTACTCCACCGGCGCGAAAATGTCCCCAACGTGAGTGAAAGGGAATATCTAAAGTTGGATAATTTTCTTTAATCACCACTAAAACATAATCAACACAGGGATTTAATTTTTCCATGTGTATGTTGAAATAACCTTTTCCTGCGACGGTGTAATCGTAAATAGCTTTCGTGCTTTCCCGAATGGCTTTCGGAGAAAGAAGGTAATCAATATTATTCTTCAATTTTACGTCCTTTAATTGATTTTAATTCTTCTTTAGTGAGGGCGCCATCTTGATGGAAATACCCGGCCGCTTTTTTAGCTTCCATTTCAACCGAGGCGTCCCCAGGAATAAGTCCGTCAGGAATTGAAATACGATTCACAACTTCGATACCACCTTTGACGATGGCTTCGTATTTCATGTTACTCATCGAATGAAGATTGTGAATTTTTGTAATTCCGAAGAATTGTAAAATGTCCGGCATAAATTCTTGGAAACGTGCGTCTTCGACTCCGGCTACACATTCAGTGCGTCGGAAATAGTTCGCCGCCGTGTCTCCGCCCTCTTGACGTTTACGAGCATTGTACACTAAGAATTTTGTCACTTCTCCTAAGGCGCGGCCCTCTTTACGGTAGTAAGCAATTAAGCCAACGCCTCCACGCTGAGCGGTACGTGCGGCATCTTCAATTCCGTACATCAAGTAAGGACGGCACGTACAAATGTCAGATCCGAAAACGTCTGATCCATTACACTCATCATGCACACGACAAGTTAATTCAATTTCAGGTTTTGATAAATTAAGAGCATCGCCGAAAATATAAACCGTCGTGCTACCGATAGGTGGTAACCATGTTTTTAAATCACGACGAGTAATGAGTTCCGCGTACATACCACCAGTCTCTTGGAATAAAATACGACGAAGATCACCTTCATCTACATTGAGACGTTGAGCGATACCAGGTAAGTACCAAACGGGATCAATAGCCACTTTCGTTACGCAAACATCTCCATTTTCTAAGATAATTTTTCCATCGGGCTTTAAACGACCTTTTTCGATCGCTTGTTGAAGTTCCGGAATTTGCAAATGAGCCTGAGTCACGGCGATCGTCGGACGAATATCTAAACCTTGATCGTATAAACTTTTGAAATGAATTTGCGGATCTAATCCCCACGGATCAATGCTCACCATTTTAGTTGCATCAAACCATTGAGGGTAAGGGCCGAATGGAACCGGACTTTGTGTGTTCTGTAGATCAGGCTTATGAGCCGTAGAATATTTTCCGTTAGCCACTGAAAGAGCGCGATAAACAGAATAACTTCCGCTATGAGTTCCAATCGCGTTACGTGCTTTGATATTAGTTAACGAAGCTACGATGGGTCCGCGTCCTAAAGCATCTTTTGCTCCCCAGTTGATCGGAAGTGATTCTTTATATTTTAGGTTCGTATGAGAAGCTAAAATAACATGGTTGGATCTATTTTTTGGATCTAGTTTCATAATTTCCTTTTTCTATTCTTTTAAATAAAATTTAAGAAGCTGTTCAATTTACAGTTAAGACATCCAACTTGAGTCTGTTTGTTTTTCCCATTTCACTGTTACTTTTTTTACATTCGACCAGAAATCTAATGAATGAGCTCCAGTTATATCGCCGTGACCATATTTAGAAGCGTTAATCCCTCCGAATGAAAAGGGCTCGCGAGGTACAGGAACGCCCACGTTAACACCGACCATTCCGGTAGAAGCCTCTCGAATCACACGCTCAGCAAAAGCTCCACTTGAAGTAAAGATGCTACAGGCATTCCCATATTCAATTGAATTTTCAATACGAATGGCTTCGGTCAAATCTTTCACACGCACAATGCTTAGAATGGGGCCGAATAATTCAGTTGTTGCAGCAATACTGCCAGGCTTTACGTGATCTAAAATCGTTGGACCAATCCAGTTACCTTCTTCAAGACCGGCCGGCGCTTTGGCTTTGCGTCCATCAAGAATAATCGTGGCT
>CALMPX010000283.1 GCA_937871355.1 uncultured Bdellovibrio sp. | reverse complement strand
TTTGTCTTCGACGCTCGCATGTAAATTTTTAATTTCTAACATATTTTATCCTACACTATTTTCTAATTTCATCTCGATTAATTTTACGGCTTCGACCGAAAACTCAAGAGGTAATTCTTTAAATACTTCTTTACAGAAACCATTCACCAACATGGAAATAGCTTTTTCAGAGTCTAACCCACGTGATTTTAAATAAAAAATTTGATCTTCAGAAATTCGAGACGTTGTGGCTTCGTGTTCTAAAGTCGCCGATTTATTTTTAACATCAATATAAGGGAATGTATGAGCGCTGGAACGATCACCGACCAACATGGAATCACACTGAGAATAATTTCGCGCGTTTTCAGCCGAAGGCATAATTTTGACCAGACCCCGGTAAGCATTTGATGAATGACCTGCCGAAATTCCTTTGGAAATAATCGTACTTTTGGTGTTTTTACCAATGTGAATCATCTTGGTTCCCGTATCGGCTTGCATATAATCATGAGTCAAAGCCACACTATAAAAAGCCCCTTCGGATTCATCGCCTTGTAAAATAACGGAAGGGTATTTCCAGGTGATGGCTGATCCTGATTCAACTTGCGTCCACGAAATTTTAGACTTGTAGCCTTTGCAGATTCCCCGCTTAGTCACAAAATTATAAATTCCACCCAGTCCATTTTTATCTCCGGTATACCAATTTTGTACCGTCGAATATTTAATTTCGGCCCGTTCTAAAGCAACGAGCTCGACAATCGCCGAATGAAGTTGATTTTCATCACGCTGAGGCGCTGTGCAACCCTCAAGATAATTAACGAAACTTCCTTCGTCCGCGACAATCAGTGTTCTTTCAAACTGACCGGTTTCTTTAGCATTAATGCGGAAGTAGGTTGATAAATCGATCGGACAACGAACGCCTTTTGGAATATACACAAAAGATCCATCTGAAAAAACCGCCGCATTTAAAGCTGCATAGTAATTGTCCGTATAAGGAACAACAGATCCAAAATATTTTTTTACCAGTTCTGGATGTTTGTGTATGGCTTCAGAAATCGAACAAAAAATAACTCCAACTTTTTCTAATTCTTCATTATGAGTCGTGGCAATACTCACGGAATCAAAAACCACATCAACAGCGACGCCTGAAATACGCTTTTGCTCTGACAGCGGAATCCCTAAGCGTTCAAATGTTTTAATCAGCTCAGGATCAATTTCATCCATTGAGGTTTTCGGATCTTTTTTAGCCTTAGGCGCCGAGTAGTAAGTTAAATTTTGAAAATCGATCGGTGGATATTTGACTTCGGCCCACTTGTTAGCCGCTTGCGCGGGTTCTACCATGGTTTGCCAGTGACGATAGGCTTTTAAACGATACTCCAGAACCCATTCAGGTTCATTTTTCTTAGCTGAAATCACCCGTAAAATATCTTCGCTTAATCCTTTAGGGATCGTGTCTGATTCGATGAGAGTTTCAAAACCATATTTGTATTCATAGGTTGAATCAGACATGAAGAACCTCAGCTAATGATATCGATTTATAGAAATTTTGAACTTTAGAATTCAAATGAGTGATCGGAGAAACAATGGTGCATTTCGAACTGAGATCACATTCCGAATCCGTCCCTAAGCACTTGGCCAATTCTGTCGAACTTTCTAAAACGCTCATTAATTCATAAACAGAAATATCTTCTAAATTTTTAACTAACTGGTAACCACCGCTGACACCATATTCAGCCTTCAAAATACCACGAGAGCTGAGGGCCTGAAGCACGCGCGCAATGACTTCGAACGGGGCATGAGTTTTCTCAGCCAGGTCTTTAGCGCTGATCAACCCCGAAGGCGCTTGATCAACAAAGTACTTTAAAGCCATAAGAGCATATTCCGTTTTTTTATTAATTTTGTTCATATATTTTCCAATTATACCAAATAGTTAACTTAATTTAACAATATCATGAGTTACATCAAAAAGTGTTCATTTGATATGTACGTATAAACTATTCGTATTTAGTTCCTACGGTATAAGGGC
>CALMPX010000282.1 GCA_937871355.1 uncultured Bdellovibrio sp. | reverse complement strand
TCCAAGTAGTTTTAAATCCGTGCTCAGATTCATCATTGACTAAACCGTTTATAGTTTTGGTAATTGAATTCACTTGCGCTACAATCTCGCGGACTTGATCTTTATTTTCATCCGTCATCTGAGCTATGTTCGCTGTTAATTTTTCTACATTTTTTACAATGCGACCTAAGATATGAGCTTCTGTTCCATCTTTCGCTGTGGCTTCATTTAAATTTTTAGCAACTTCTTTTAGCGAACCAGCAATATCTGAAACTTGAGTCATAACGTCATCAAGACCACCGCCTTTTTTAACATTCAGAATTTGCCCGCCATCTTCTAATTCGGGATCAGAAGACATTCCCGGATTCACTTCGACGTATTTATCACCCAAGATCCCGTTCGCTTTAATTTCGACTGAAGCCGAACGAGTCACTCCGATATCAGATTGAATGGTGATGTCCAACCGAGCTTGTCCATCTTGTAAGCGAATATCTTTAATCACCCCGACCGGAATACCTGCAGATCGAATCGCAGAACCTTTAATTAATCCGCTGGCGTTAGGTAATAAAAACCAGGCTTTTTTTGATCGACCCATAAAACTGGGGTCATCGCTGACTTGCATAGACATGAAGGCTATTAATCCACCTATGACGACGACTAAGGCTCCGACTTTAAATTCGATTGCATTGAAGAATTTCATTGATGTTTCATCCCTTTATTCACGAAGCGTTTAACCAGCTCGATTTCACTTTTAAAAAAATCTTCTGCCGTGCCTGATAATAAAACTTTTCCGGCATCTAACATAACAATAAAGTCAGCAATTCGGAAGGCCGCCGCTAAATCATGCGACACCATCACGGACGTCGTTCCCCCGCTGAGTTTATGTGTTTCTACTATTAAATTATCTACCATTTCAGTCAGAATGGGATCTAAACCTGTGGTCGGTTCATCGTAGATTAATATTTCTGGATCTAAGGCCAGCGCACGCGCTAAGCCTGTTCTTTTTTGCATCCCACCTGAGATTTGACTGGGCAATTTGTGGTAGTGTTTCGCTTCCAATCCAACCATTTGTAATTTCTTATTTGCAATTTCAATCATCTGCTCTTGACTCAGATCTCGACGATGCTCCTCAAGAGGAAACATGACATTTTCTAAAACAGTCATATCATCAAACAAAGCTGCACTTTGAAACAATACGCCATACTTACAACGAAATGCTGTTAATTCATTATCGTTCATCTGGGATAAATCTTTTCCTAAGACATGAACTTCACCAGAGGTTGGTCGATATAAACCTAAAATATGTTTTAGTAGAACACTTTTTCCTGTTCCCGAAAAACCAATAATCGCGGTGAGGCTTCCACTGTGAATTTTAAGATCGATTCCTTTAAGAACGAATTCTTTTCCACCATCAAAACTTTTTTTAACATTGTTGAGTTCAATTGAATATTCACTCATTTTACGATCCCCATAGCAACGTATAAAATACGAATAATGTTCATCAAGAAATAATCGACAATAATAATACCCACCATACTGATGACGACACCTTTATTTGTAGCTTCACCCACGCCTTTAGCTCCGCCGGTCGTGTTAAATCCTTGATAGGTACAAATCACAGCAAACATAATTCCAAAAATAAAAGATTTAAATAACCCTTCGTTAATATGATGAACTTCGACGGTTTGCCGAATTTTTTCAAAGAACACGGCTTGATCAAGTCCTACAATTTTTGTACAGAGAATCCATGAACCAAACATTGCCATAAAATCAAAGAGCGCCGTTAACAATGGCATACATAAAGCAGCTGCAATAATTCGTGGTGCAATCAAATACTGTTTCGTATTTACTCCCATGACATCTAAAGCATCCATTTGCTCATTGACTCTCATGGTCCCCAAACGCGCGGCCATAGCTCCACCGGCTCGAGCGGAAACAATCAGACCGGTTAAAACCGGCCCTAATTCCCGCGTGATCCCTAATGCCACGGTCGGTCCAACTAAGTTCACAGCATTCACTAATTTAAATCCTAAATAAACTTGGAACGACAAAGCTAAACCCGTAAAGATACTGGTCAAAGTGATAATACCAACGGATTGGTTTCCCACAAATTCCATATGACGAATAATTTCGTTATACCGATATGGAGTCGCAAAAGTTAATATGACACTTTGATAACCAAACAAAACAATTTCCCCGATGTGCGCTATAGAATTTCTTATTTTTCCAATCATCGTCTCTAAAAAATTCATAGAGGACCTCCACTTTCGATATATCGACGAGGGACACGAGAACTCACTGAAGTTAAAATTTCGTATGAAATTGTTTCAGCGGCCTTAGCCAAAACGTCAGCCCCTTGAGATAGATCGTCAAAAAATATAACTTCTGAATTCTTCAAATCAAGTGATACGATTTCTGTTACATCCAACATAAGAAAATCCATGCAAATTCGACCGATCATGGGAACTTTTTTATTTTTTACAAATACTTTAGCACGATGAGACAATAATCTATGTACACCATCAGCATAGCCGATGGGAGCGATCGCGACGGATGAATCTCGATCTGCGACCCATGTTCCATCATAAGAAACGACTTCGCCTTTTTTAATATGGCGAACTTCGGCGATGGAGGATTTTAAAGACATGACTGGCTTAACGATCATTGGACTTGGAATGTCTTGAGTGCGATAGCCATAAAGCATGATCCCTGGTCTAAAACCCCAATTATATTGATTCAAAAAATGCAGAGGATGATTTTTGACTTGAGCCAAATTAGCTATGGCATCTGAATTCAACAAATGGGCATGTACACCAAATTCTTTAAATTGTTCGATGATTTTCAACATCAAAAGAGCTTGCTGCGCTGACGTCGAGTTTTCCTGATAAGATAACTGAGATGAATGCAGGTGAGACAGAATGGCTTTTACTTTTATTTTAGGATGATTTTTTAAAAATAAAATAACTTGATCCACATCTGTTGAATTAAAACCTAAACGATTCATACCGGTATTAAATTTAATATGAATATCAATTGAATCTGTGACGAGTTGATTCAGAAATTCCAATTGTTCAAACTGATTAACAACCGCTGTTAACTTAGCGTCAATAATTTGCCTTGCCCCGTGGAAATCAAAACCACCAAAAACGATAATTTCAGACCCAATACCGGCAGATCTTAACTCGAGAGCTTCTTCGATCAACACGACGCCCAAAGGTAACAATGCATTTTTAAGTATTCGCTGAGCCACGGGCACGGCCCCGTGACCATACGCATTGGCTTTTATCATAGGACAAACAAAGCGACCTTTTCCGGCTACATCCAAAATGCTATAAAGATTAAAATCTAAATTTTTCAAATGAATGTCCGCGTAAGTCGGGCGAAAAGAGTTCATCATTCATTCACCGTAAAATCAGGTTGGTAGTCAGCCTGAGCCTTTGATAAACAAATCTTGTCTCCGCCTTTACTCGAGATAAATTTCAATGCCTTTTCGGCTGAAAGGTCTAAATTTGGCCCATCACCTGATAATGTCGGGTATTCGCTAATCCCCTGACTGATTGAAATACGAATACCCGCTATATTATAATTTTCTTTCTGCAGTGATTCGCGCAAACGCTCAGACCGAATCACAGCTCCTTTGCGTCCACAATTCACCAATAATAACGAAAACTCATTGTCTGCTGTTCGACATATATAATCTGGCAAACGACTCGTTTGTTTAATCAGCTGAGCGATCTTTTTAATGATATCATCAACAACCGTTTTACCCATGGCCGTTTCCATCTCGATGAATTTATCAATACTGATCTTAACGACCGAAAGCGGCGACATAGTTCGCTTTGATCGATCAATTTCTTTTTCCAAAACTCGCTTATAAAATAATTGATTGTAAAATCCAGTCAGAGAATCTTCGACATCCATATGCTTAGGCTGAGATTCATACACTAGGTTGGTGTACACAAGGCTCATTAATGAAAAATCTTCTGCCGAATCGGCCGTGATATTTTGCGTGGAAATGAGCAAACCTTCTATCTGATTTTTAATAATTAAAGGAATAAATTTAATTTGTTTGACGTTAAATTTATGAGTCAAGTAACGCTCTAAAGATTCAGGCAATGTACCTTGAAAAATTTGTTCGATAAATCCTTTATTCGAAGTTGGGATTTTATACGATAATCCCTCAACCCACTGCTCCGGCACTTGATGATTAGAAACACTGATAAAAGTTTCAATGGTCGGAATATACTTTAAGTACACCCAACTTTGCGAATGGGCTTGTCGATAAAAAACATCCAATAATTCTTCCTTGGATTGACACGATTTATATTCAGCAATCCGTATTTGATACGGTCGTACCGAAGTGCTGGATCTTTCTTTTTCAAGCGTCAAAAGAGCTGCTTCGTGTTCTTTTTTTTCATTCTGGTAAAGCTCTAAAACATGTTCATTTTGATAAAGTCGATACATCGACTCTGTCAACAGTTCGCAGGCATTAACGACATAGCGAGCCACATGCTGGTCGCTTTTACTAAAAACACCGTACATATTGTAGTCCATATAATTCGAAAAATCTTCCATATTCCCTGGCGGAGATATAATCAAAATACGTACTTCGTTTGAAATTTTTAACAATCTTTCAAACATATCATGCACTGGAATAATCAGCGAGACGATATCCAAGATCACGATGTGCGAAGGACTCATTGAGAAATGCGCTAACAATTCATCATGATTAGAAAACAAATCAACTTGATAATTTTTATTTTTTAAATTCAATTTAACATCGACGCCTAGATTAACATCTTGTGAAAAAACATAAATACTAAAGTCTTGAGCTATATCCTTTATATTCATGTGCGTCCTGGCTTACGTACTTTAACCGAAAAATGATCGATTGGTTTGTCTGACTTATCCACTTTAATTTCAGGATGAGAAACAATATTCACTTTTTCGTCCATTTTAAATTGCGTCGTTGTATACTCTTGCTCAATGTTTAGCTTGGATGGCGGCGGTGGAGGAGACCTCATCGGAACCTCAATCGATTCATCATCATCACGCAAGTTAAGAATGGCATCTATATCGATATCCGCACGCGACTCATCGATGATGATGCCCGCGCCAACCGTTGACGTATTTTCATTTAACACTGAGACATCCTCTGACGGACGTTGACCTTGATGCAATCGACGTAGCTCAGACTCCATTTCAATGCGAACGGTTACACCCTTTTTGGGGTTCTCCAAAACTCTGACATCGGCCCCATAGCGTCGAACAACACTGAGCGCTTCTGCCAGCCCCAAACCTTTATGTTTAAGCTTATCTTTCGTGCCGTAAAACGGCTGCCAAATTTTATCAATAGTTCCTGGCTCGACACCGCGGCCGTCATCGATGATATCCAGATTAACGGGATGATTAGATTCACTGTGATCCGCGTAAACCCTAATAGTAATATTTTTTGCCTGCGCTTCGATCGAATTGAGTAATATATTTTCAATCGCTTTTCGAAAACGATCCACATGGCAATCATACTGCTTTTCTGTTTCATACGATTTATGAATTTGAACACCACTGGCTACAATCTGCTCTGAAATGCTGTTTAAAGTCAGATCGACGATTTCACCCAAAGCCATTTTTTTATTCCCGATTGGCTCAGGAACAAAAGAAACAGGCGCTGGCGCTTCAAACGATTTTTCTCGTTGCTCGCTGTTGCTCATCGAAGATTTTTCTACATTTAAATAATCTTCTCGCTTTAAACTTTGTAACGACTGCATACTCAATACAGGCTCAGTCGAGTCTAAACTTAAAGATGATGATTCCACGGGCTTTTGTTGTTGGATTTCATCGAAAACTTTTCTAAAAATATCGGCCTTGCGCTGCTCATCTTCAATGGGTTTTAAAACATACAAAAGTATCCCTATCACTAAAAATGCAAAACCAAACACAAAAATGAGTACAAACAGAGGAATGGATAAAAATTCATTTCTTGAAAACTTCGGGGCATAAGACAAAACCGAAAGATTTGATGATCTAATTTCATCTTTGTCTAAAAAATATTTAGACTGATTTATTTTTGATTCTTGAGACTTTGTAGCTATATAGTCGGCTTGTGTATGACCTACAACCACGTCGTCTGACGTCATGAGTAAGTTGGTGCTTTTGGCGCTACGAACAGTATCAAAATATTTTTGAAAGTACGTCGCATCTCCAACGAGCGCCACGGCTTGACGAGAATTCTGAATTTTTTGTTCAGAAAAAATCAAAGAAAGAAATTTTTCTCCGGTTTGATTTTGAAAAAGTTGTCCATGGATTTCTTTGTTTGAGAAGGGACTATAAGTGAAAGCTTTTTGTAAGTAATCTTTTGACCAATTATCCGCTGGCGTTCCCGATTTAACAAAAAGATTTTTGACAGTATAAGTTCCGTTCTCAGCAATATCTAATTGTGCTAAAGCAAAAAATGGATTGATCTGAACCCAATTGATTTTACTTTCATCAACTTGACCTTGATAGGATGAGATAATATTCTTAAGTTGAGCGATCTGACTTGAAATTGAAGTCTTCAAAGTCATGCTCTGTTGATGAATTTGTCCTTCGATCAAAGCCGATTTTTCTTGTTTATAATAGCTGTTCAATTTCCACACGACAACAACGACAATAAATACAATCGCCCCAATAATCGCATGTATTGTTTTTGACTTCATCTAGCTGTACATCCTTGTTTGCGTCACTAGCTCTATTCTAATTTTGTTTTTAATCCAGAATCAACTTATCAGTTTGATTTTTTTGAAGTATTTGCCTATTTTGGAGGGATGCACACAAACACTCACGAATGTGATATTCTCATTATCGGATCTGGCCTGGCAGCACTCAGTCAGGCACTTAATATTGCTGATGATTTCTCCTCTCAGAAAATCAGAATTACACTCATAACTAAAGATTCGATTAAAATGACGAACAGTGCGATGGCACAAGGTGGAATCGCCGCTGTTTCTGATCCCAAAGACAGTTTCGAATCTCATATCCAAGACACAATGACCGCCGGCGCCGGCCTCAACGATATTGAAGCGGTGCGAAATGTGGTTTACCAAGCTCCTGAGCGCATTCAAGATCTTAAGAAGTGGGGCGTTCAGTTCGACGATGATATCACTCGCGAAGGAGGGCACTCCGCACGAAGAATTCTTCACTTCGAAGATCAAACCGGAGCCGAAATCCAGCGCAAACTACTTCAAAAAGTCGCGGAACACCCTTCTATTACTGTTTTCGAAAACACTTTTGCCATCGACCTGATTGTGAATAAACAAGCTGACCCGGCATTCATCGGAAAAACTCAAATTATCGGCGTTTACGCTTTAGATAAAAAAACCAGCCAAGTAAATGTATTCTCAGCCAAAACTACTATTCTAGCCACCGGCGGAGCCGGAAAAGTTTATCTTTATACGTCCAACTGGAGTGGGGCGACTGGAGATGGCATCGCTATGGCTTATCGCGCCGGAGCTCGCATAGCTAACTTAGAGTTCATGCAGTTTCACCCGACATGTCTTTATCACAATGAATCACGAAATTTCCTCATCACGGAAGCCATGCGCGGTGAAGGCGGAGAACTGATCACCGCTGATGGCACTCCCTTTATGAAAAAATATCACCCGTTGGGATCTTTAGCTCCACGTGATATTGTTGCTCGCAGTATCGATGCCGAGATGAAAAAAACCGGAGCTGTTTGCGTTTATCTTGATATGACTCATAAGCCTGCTGATTTCATTAAGACTCATTTCCCCACAATTTATAACAAATGCTTAGAGTTTGGAATTGATATAACAAAACAACCGATCCCTGTGGTCCCTGCCGCTCACTACTTATGTGGCGGAGTTTTAGCAAATATCAATGGAAAAACAGATCTGGACGGACTTTACGCCATCGGCGAAGTTTCTTGCACAGGATTACACGGCGCCAATCGTTTAGCCTCGAATTCGTTATTAGAGTGTCTCGCTATGTCACACAATGCTTCCCTTGATATCTACAAAAATTGGAACGAAATCGAAGCCTCTTTCAAATTAACTCGCAAACCAAAGCCGTGGAAAAAACCCGAAGCCACAAATTCTGATGAAATGATCGTGATTACGCACATGTGGGATGAAATTCGTCGTATGATGTGGAACTATGTCGGTATTGTTCGTTCAACAAAACGTTTGGAACGCGCCCAACATCGCATGACGAATATCTTAGAAGAAGTTAAAGAATACTATTCGCACATGAAAATTCACAGCGACATTTTAGAACTACGTAACATCGCCATCGTCGCCGATTTGACCGTTCAATGCGCCTTGAAACGAAAGCAATCCATCGGCATTCATTACTCATTAGATTATCCACCAGAAAGCCAACCGCAAGTAACTACTGATCAGCAAAATACTATTTTACTACGAGGGATTTTATAATATGCTCAAACGCGCCGAAAAATTTTTTAAAGGCTTTGATAACTCTAAACTTTTTTTACAGACTTGGGAAAACCCCAAAGCTCAAGCCACGGTACTGATCACACACGGACAAGCCGAACATTCTGACGCTTACCAACGCTTGGTCGAAGGCGTTACCAAACACATTGACCTTAATTTTATAGCTTGGGATCTGCGTGGCCATGGAAAATCCGAAGGGATACGCGGATACGCCGCTGATTTTAACAATTACGTTTTTGACTATGACTGCTTTGTCGAAGAAGCGATGAAGCTTCCTCTGATTAAAAACAAACCTATTTTTATCTTAGGTCATTCTATGGGTGGACTGATTCAAAGTTGCGCACTGGTAGAAAAAAAATACACACAATTTACGGCGCAAATCCTGAGCTCGCCACTGTTCGGACTTGAATTGCCCGTTCCGGTTTGGAAATCGTCTGCGGCCGATTTCGTTAATAAATTTATTCCGAAACTCACCTTGGGAAACGAAATCAAGTTCGATCGTTTAACTCGGGATCTCAGTGTTATTCGAGAATACGAAAAAGATCTTTATCGCCACGATAAAATCTCGACGGGCGTGTTTCTGGGTATTAA
>CALMPX010000281.1 GCA_937871355.1 uncultured Bdellovibrio sp. | reverse complement strand
TTTAACTGTTTTTGATACTAAAAGTGAATCAAAGTTTTTCAAAAATGGACAGAGCTACAAAGAATTTGAAATTCTTCTTATTCCCAATCAAGAAGGGTCATTTAAAATTCCATTGATCACGTTCTCGTATTTTGATCCACAACAAAAAAAATACATAACAAAAACGACAGAAGAATTACAACTTATAGCTATAAAATCTGATCAGCCCTTGCCGCTCCTGTCTCGCGCAGCCAGTGCAGATATGACAAGCGCCGAAAAAACGCCTACGGAATTATCACCGTCATTAGAATGGCCCAGTTCATTTTCGTGGATGGCTCAAAGAAATTTATTTTTTAGTGTAACAGCTTTTTTAGTTATTGCAGTCTTGTCGATTCAGTTTGGTTTGCAATATACGAGATTGACCGGTCGTCCGACATTGCAAGTTAAAGTTTTCGAACGAATCAAGAAAATTGATTTAGCGATGAAGACTCAAAATATCAAGAATGTAGGATCTGAATCCGTTAATCTGATTTATTTGATTTTAGATGGACTGAATACGGATTCTGGCCACGGACAGATTAATTCTCAAGATATATCTGAAAGATTATCTCAGTTGCCGATTCATTATAAGGAAAAATATGAAACGCGTCTGATGGAAATTTTTAATTACTTCCAAATGATCGGATTTGCTCCTGATGAAGTGCGAAACAATTTAACTCGGCAGAAAAATATAGATGGAGAGTTGCAAGACTTGAAAAATATATCAAAAGAAATAGCGGATGATCTGGGGAGATCGACATGAAAATAAATATAATTAAGCTTTTATTGGGCACAATAATAGCTATCTCCATCAGTGGTTGCGGCACAATGGCAACGAAAAATTCTATGGCCGGAGATGATGATGCGACTTCGAGTGAAATCGAAGACGTTAAAGATATCAAGCTCACCGGGGCCTCTGAAAACGAAGACCTCGAAATGATTCCAGTCGAAGTGAACGAAAAAGTAGAAATGTGGATCAAGTATTTTCAAACACGAGGACGTCCTCATATGGAAAGATACTTGGCGCGTTCGACGCGGTATGAAGCGCTGATGAAAAAAGTTTTACGAGATAATAAATTACCCGAAGATTTGTTCTACATTGCTTTGATCGAATCAGGCTTTAGTTCAAGTGCCTTTTTTCATGCCTCAGCGGTTGGCTATTGGCAGTTTATTTGTGGAACGGGCAAACGTTATAAATTACAAATCAATAAAATGGTGGATGACCGCGGTGAC
>CALMPX010000280.1 GCA_937871355.1 uncultured Bdellovibrio sp. | reverse complement strand
CGGAATTTGTAACGGCAAAATGGTATCATCAACTTTTACACAATCAAACAGCGTAGACCATTAAAATGGCTCTGCTATACAAACGAAATATTGTTGTTTCGAGTGTTAAATATCATCTAACTAGCACTTGATAGCCTCACGAAAAACCCACCAGTTAACCATTTCAGAATTTAGAACCACGGAGCGTCAAGCCTATCTTGACGTTCGAGTAATTATGCATTCTGATAAACACATCAAGGAAGATTGATTAACAACATGGACGTCAACATAATCGCTCTCACGAAGGAGAAACACCATGAACAAAGCGCAACTTATTGAAAAAATGGCTACTGAAACTAAAATGTCTAAAGCACAATGTGAAACAGTCGTAGATTGCTTCATCACTAACGTTAAAAAAACTGTTAAAAAAGGTGATGACGTTAAATTAGTTGGTTTCGGTACATTTACTAAAGCTAAACGTAAAGCACGCGTAGGTCGCAATCCACAAACTGGAAAAGCGATCAAAATTCCAGCTGCTTGGGCTCCTAAATTCCGCGCTGGCGCTGAATTCAAAGCTTTAGTTAAATAGTTTTTAATTATTTAATTAACTTTAAAAGGCTCACTTGAAAAAGTGAGCCTTTTTTTATTTAACTCTTCAGTCGAAGTCTGCTTAAATAGATCGATGAGTAATATTAAAAAAATTGGTGTTTATACAAGTGGTGGAGATGCTCCGGGAATGAACGCAGCCATTCGAGCAGTAGTCAGAACGGCCGTTTCAAACAATCTCGAAACGATCGGCATTCACCAAGGCTACGTGGGAATGATCGAGAACAAAATGTCCCCCCTTCAAATGCGTGACATGGCCAACATCATTCAACGGGGCGGAACCATTTTAAAAACCGGGCGTTCTTCAGAGTTTATGAAACCGGAATTTCGAGCTCAGGCCGCGCAAAATTTAAAAAATGCAAATATTGATGGCTTGGTTTGTATTGGTGGAGACGGCTCTTTCAAGGGAGCTCAGGCTTTACATGCAGAACACGGCATTCCTGTTATCGGTATTCCAGGAACTATTGATAACGATATTTACGGCACTGACGACACGATTGGATTCGATACAGCACTTAACACGGCCTTAGATGCCATCGATAAAATTCGCGATACAGCCGACAGTCATGATCGAATTTTTATCGTCGAAGTCATGGGAAGAAATTCTGGATTCATTGCCTCGCACGTGGGACTGGCTGGCGGAGCCGAAGAAATTTTAACCCCAGACAATGTGATCACTGTTAATAAAATTGTGGATCGCCTCAAAGAGTCTCGAGCCAAAGGAAAAACCAGTAGTATTCTCATTACAGCCGAAGGCCAAAAACCAGGCAGAGCTTATGATCTGGCTGATGCAATTCGTTCTAAGTCAAATTTAGATGCCAAAGTTTGCATTCTCGGACATCAACAACGCGGTGGAAGCCCGACGGCTCATGATCGCATTTTAGCCTCTCAGTTAGGGGCCGCAGCGGTGCAAGCTTTGATTCATGGAAAATCCAATTTAATGATCGGTATTAAATCAAATAGCCTCATCGAAATTGATCTTAATTTAGTGAGTAAAAATACAAAACCAAACGATAATAGCTTGATTAATTTAGCCAGAATGCTATCTGTTTAACTACAGTTTTATAGAAGTTTAGTTTTAAATAAACAGGAGTTTTACATGAAAAGATTTTTATCTTTAGTTTCGTCTTTGTTAGTGGTTGCAACTATCACGTCTTGTACTAAAAAAGCCAACGACAATGAAATTCTTTTAGGCTCTTACAGCTCAAACACCGGAGCCACGGGTTCATTTGGTATTTTACAAAAACAAGGGATTGAAATGGCCGTGGAAGAAATTAATGCTAAAGGCGGCATCAACGGTAAAAAAATTAATCTCATTAATTACGACAACAAATCTGAAAACGACGAAACTCTTGCAGTTGTTAACCGTTTAGTCAGCCAAGATAATGTTTTAGCGATCATCGGTGAAACAACTTCGGGTAAATCAAAAATTGGAGCGCAAATCGCTCAAGCCAACAAAATTGTGATGTTATCTCCATCGGCAACGAACCCTGATGTCACTAAAGTTGGAAACTACATCTTCCGCGCTTGCTTCATCGATCCTTTCCAAGGAAAAGTGATGGCCAAATTCATGACTGAAAATTTAAAATTCAAAAAAGCCGCTATCTTACGCGACGTCAAAAGCGATTACTCGGTTGGATTATCTGACGTGTTCACTGAAGAAATTAAAAAAATGGGCGGCGAAATCGTCGCGGACGTTTCTTACCAAGAAGGTGATATCGATTTCAAATCTCAACTCACAGCGATCAAAGCTAAAAAACCTGAAGCTATCTTTGTCCCTGGCTACTACAACGAAGTCGCTTTATTAGCGAAACAACTCAAAGAATTAGGTATGACCCAAATTCTTTTAGGTGGTGATGGCTGGTCTTCTCCGAAGTTATACGAAATTGCTAAAGAAGCTATGAATGGTCACTACTTCTCTAATCACTATACAACTGAATCGACGGATCCTAAAACTGTTGAATTCGTTAAAAGCTACAAAGCGAAACACAAAGAAGATCCCGATGTGATGGCCGCTTTAGGTTACGACGCTGTTTACTTGCTGGCTGAAGCCATCAAAAATACAAAGGAACTCAATCGCGAAACAATTCGCGAAGAACTTTCTAAAATTAAAGATTTTGCTGGAGTGACTGGAAAAATGTCTATGGATGAAAACCGCAATGCTGTCAAAAGTGCTGTGGTGGTTAAAACTGTAGGTCCAGATTACAAATTCATCACGAGTGTAAATCCGTAATCAATGCAAGAATTTCTACAGCATACGTTAAATGGCCTCAGCACCGGAAGTATTTATGCTCTGGTGGCCTTAGGCTACACGATGGTTTATGGCATCCTGCAAATGATCAACTTCGCCCATTCAGAAATTTACATGCTGGGCGCGTTTGCCGTTTATTATGTGGCTCGTTTCTTCGGACTGAATACACCATCAACACTTAATTTTATCATCGGTCTTCTTTCGGCGATCATCGTATGCGGGCTCGTTGGTTTTGCTGTCGAACGATTCGCTTACAAACCTTTACGTAAAACAGATAAACTCAACGTTCTGATCACCGCGATAGGTGTGAGTATTTTGTTTCAGTTCGGTGGGCAAATTATTTTTGGAGCCGATCCCAAAAGTTTTCCTGACTTGATCGAAAATAAAGAACTTTTTAACTTCTTAGAAATTCCAGTCAATGTCGTTGATCTTCTTATTTACGGCGTCACTTTCGCTTCGCTTATAGCCTTAACTTATTTAGTTAATTACACGCAGCGTGGTCGCGCTATGCGTGCCGTCAGCACAAAACCAGATGCCGCAAAATTGATGGGCATCAACAATGATTCGATCATCTCTTTCACTTTCATCGTAGGCTCTGTACTAGCTGGCATCGGGGCTTTCTTAGTGGCGACTAAATATCCAAAAATTGATCCTATGATGGGAGCTCGCATCGGCATGGGAGCATTCGTTTCCGCCGTTTTTGGTGGTATTGGAAATTTACCCGGCGCGGTTTTGGGCGGATACTTACTGGGATTAGGTGAATGTTATTTGATCGGTTACGGGGCCTCGACTTTCCGTGAAGCTTTATCATTTTTTATTCTGATTCTGATCTTATTAGTTAAACCTAATGGCTTATTAGGCAAAACGACGAAAGAAAAAATCTAATCTATGTCATTAAAATCAAAAATTATTTTTTTAGTTTGTTTTGTTGGATTGGGAATTGCGCTTAACTTTTTTTTAAACTCTTACATTCAAGCTTTAGCCATTAGCTTTCTGATTAATTCGATGATGGCCATGAGCTTGAATTTTATCACAGGAGTGGCGAATCAATTTTCTTTAGGCTCGGCCGGGTTCGTCGCCGTTGGCGCTTATACTTCTGCTGTTTTGACCAAAGAAGTTTTCCATGACCAATGGTACTTTATTCCGTTAACAGCTTTAATCGGAGCTGTTGTCGCAGCCTTTGCCGGCTACTTGGTTTCGCTTCCGTCGTTTAAACTTAAAGGTGATTATCTTGCGATCGTGACTTTAGGTTTTGCGGAAATCGTCCGAGTGATTTTTTTAAATTGGAATCATGTTGGTGGTCCTCGTGGCTACAATGCGATTGTTAAATGGCCTGACTTTACCACTGCATATTTATTTACAGGTGGCGCTGTTCTGATCACTCTTTATGTTCTTTACTCGCTTAAAATTTCTTGGTTCGGTCGCAATCTTTGGGCGCTCAACGAAGATGAAATTGCAGCCGAAGTCATGGGAACTCCGATTGCAAAAAACAAAAGAATCGCCTTCATGGTTTCAAGTTTCTTTGGTGGTCTGGCCGGTGGATTCTACGCCCATAACATGGGCTACATCAGTCCGGGATCATTTGGCTTCCTTCTTTCTGTACAAATTCTCATTATCACTGTGCTGGGTGGATTAGGCTCTATCTCGGGATCCATCATTGCTTCGATCATCTTAACAGTTCTTCCTGAACTACTTCGCAGTCTTCCCACTGGCGGGGTCGACGTTCGTATGATCGTGTTCCCTATTCTTTTGATTCTCATGATGATCGTTCGCCCTGAAGGTCTTTTTGGTAAAAAAGAAATTTGGACTTTTTTTAAAAAAGAAGGTCGGCCATGAAAAGTATTCTTTCTTTAAAAAATGTGAACCTCAGTTTTGGTGGGATCAAAGCCGTTCAAAACGTGTCTTTTGAAATTTATGAAAATGAATTACTGGGCTTGATCGGCCCCAACGGCGCCGGCAAAACAACGGTGTTCAATATTATCTCTGGTTTTTACAAAGCAGATAACGGATCCATTGATTTAGGTGATATTTGTTTATTAAAACTCGCTCCGGACGAAGTGAACAAAGTTGGTATCGCCAGAACCTTTCAAAACATTCGGCTTTTTGGAAATCTTTCCGTAGTTGAAAACGTGATCTTTGCTTTACAACAAAAAATTGATCACAGCTGGTTCCACAGTTTATTCCGCACCAAAAAATATTTGGAAATTGAAGCCACTTTAAGAACGCGCGCTTTATCTTTATTGAAAATTTTTTCTTTAGATCAATTAGCCGATACCCCTTCAAAAAGTCTTCCTTATGGACTTCAACGTAAACTTGAAATCGTGCGCGCTTTAGCTTCGGATCCTAAACTTCTCATCCTCGATGAACCGGCCGCTGGCATGAATCACTCGGAAACAGAAGATTTGAAAAAACTGATTCAATTTATTAAAACGGAATTCAAGCTCACTGTTCTATTGATTGA
>CALMPX010000279.1 GCA_937871355.1 uncultured Bdellovibrio sp. | reverse complement strand
TTCGTTCTAACGTGAGATCACCCAGATCTTCTAAAAGAATGACGCCAAGTTTTGCTTCGACCGCGATGATCTTAGGAACATGGACCTGGGCATAATGAAATTGCTGAAGAACATTAGTGAAAGGATAGGTGGCTTCATCAAACGGTTCCCACACCATTAAAATGTAGGTTTTATCATTATGAATAATGCGATAATATTTGCGAGCCGAGGCATCCCCGGCCAGTTGATAGGTTTGACAGTTCGAGGCGTTTAAAGCCTTATTAATAAAAGCCGTTACATTATCCGCAATGGGTATCATTAAGAAATCATATCACCATCATTAAAAAATAGTAAATCTAAAATTTCTTCGCTGGCTTGTTGAGATACCGGAACGCGATCAGCATCATAAGATAAGGCGACGAGATCATTTTTCATAGCTTGTGAACAGTCTAGGTGACGAATTTCATCTTCACTTAAACTTGATCCTACGATAATAACTGAATTTCCTTTTAAGCTTTGACGAGCCATTCTTTCTAATAGATCTAACTGATTTTCATTTAACTCAGTTAAGTTATCCACATAAATGGCTGTATCAGATAAATCCATGTCATGATCGACCTTTGTTTTACCATCTGTTAAATCTTGTAAACGTAAAAACACTATCGTTCCCGTCATTTCATGAATTTTGTAAGCGACTTTGTGACGAGCCATACTTGATTTTGCACGAACATGAATAAATTTAGAAACTAAACGACGACGCCCTTCTTCTTCAGAAGTGTCTTCATCCATTTGCTCGACGTCTTCTTTTGAAGTCGAAAACAAATTGATCACGTTCGTTTCTTCTTCTGTATCCGTTGTATTGGCGTCGTAAGCGTTGATTTGCAATTTTAACATACGATTATAAACTTGCGGCTCAATCAGAAATTGAATCAGATCAACCGTTTCTAATTGTTGTTCGAAAGCCAGCGTCGCCCCCCGGCAAACGATCACTTGACCCAGATCAGTCTGTTTATATTTCAACGGCACAACAAGATCATCCCCTTTGGAAAAATAGCTTACACGCTCGCTCTCAGCGCTTTCAACATCCCCCGATGTCGCAGACATTGTACGGAACTCAATTTTTTTTCCATACTTCTCTTGAATGAACTGGCTCGTTTTTTTCCATGCTGACTCTGTTGTAATATCGTTGATCATGTTCTTCATTTTAGCTCCCCACAGCGCTTTCTATTTTCAACTCTTTCGAGTCGATGAAGATTACAATATTCAATCGGCGTACCAAAAATGACAAAAAATGACACTTTTGACGACAGGTCAAAATGAGGTGTAAATAGCTAATATAATAGGGTATTTTGCTAGTGAAATTTTTATCTGATAACCAAGTTTACGAAAAACAAAAACCCCGCATCATTTGCGGGGTTGATCTATTTATCAATGCTGTAAAACTTACTTTAAAAAATTAAGAGCCCGTGCGCGCTAATTTACGTTTATCCAGTTCGTATTTTTCAACTTTCATAATTAAACCGGCGCGGCTGATTCCCAGCTCTTTCGCTAATTTAGATTTATTCCAGCCGGTACGGCGCAAACCCTCTTTGATCATCTCGCGTTCTAAATCTTCTAAAGCATCTTTCAATTTACCGTGTAAGCGAGCCCCTTGAACTTTAGCTTTTTCAGTGATCTCTAAAATTTTAGGAGACAACACTTCATGACCTATTTTTGAATCGTCACCAGCTAATACACAAGCTCGTTCAATTTCATTTTGTAATTCACGGACATTACCTGGCCAAGCATAGTCATACAATTTTTCAATAGCACGTCCCATAAGTTGCTTTTTAGGTTTATTCGATGATTCAGCTGATTTAGTTAAAAAATAATCCACTAAGACCGGGATATCTTCTTTACGTTCACGTAAAGGAGGAACGCGAATATTAATAACATTTAAACGATAGAATAAATCTTCTCGGAATGTTCCGTTCTCAACCATTTCACGTAAATTTTTATTTGTCGCCGCCACAATTCGTACGTCAACTTTTCTCATTTCAGTGGCACCGACCGGAGTAAATGTTCCTTCTTGTAAAACACGAAGAAGCTTCACTTGCATTTGCGGAGACGTATCCCCGATCTCATCCAGGCAGAACGTTCCTTTATCAGCGATTTCAAAAAGACCTTTTTTATCTTTAAGTGCTCCTGTGAATGATCCTTTAACGTGACCGAATAACTCTGATTCTAATAAATTGTCATTAAAAGCTGAACAGTTCTGAATCACAAAGTTTTTATCTTTACGATGAGAATTGTAATGGATCGATTTGGCAATCAACTCTTTACCTGTTCCGTTTTCCCCTTGAATCATCACGGTTGAATCAGCAAATTTGATTTTATCTAATAAAGCGTATAACGATTGCATCGGTTTAGATTTGCCAATCATGTTGTCATACTTGTATCTATTGCCTAATTCTTTATTTAATTCATTGATTTTATTTTCACGGCTTGAGATCTCCACGTGAAGAGTCACGATCTCTTGTGAAACTAATTCCACTAACTCTGTAAAATGAGCCGTGTTCGTGTCATCTAAATATTGAAGTTTTTTAACTGATTTTTCAATTAGTTCTGAACTGCAGCCAATAGCTGCTAGTTTATTTTGAACTTCTGCGATAGATTGAGCAAAATCTCCGTCTTTAAAAAAACCTAATGCCGTGACTGATCCGACATAGTCGTTTTCTATAATAATAGGAAATACGCACATATCAAATCCAGCTAATTCCCATTTTTGTAAATCGCACTTACCATTTGTTTGACGAAGTTTTTCAATCGATGCAGAAACAACTGTCGCCAAATCAGCTTGTGAACTCTCTTTATTAACTAAATAATTAACGGCTGGATTAGCATAGTTGACTTTATCGCCCTCTAAACCTTTTAAATGACCGCGCTCATCAGTAAACACGATATCAATATTCCACCAAGTATGAAGAACGTGTTTAAGTTTTTTAATGACGTGAATATGTTCGAAATCATTCCAATTGATCATTTTATACCTCTTTAGCTGTTAAACTTTTTGACTCATCAATGCTCTGATCGACAAAATGTTGGACAATCTTTAGAGGAATTGAAAAAGATCTAAACACTTCTAGACGAAGATCTAGAAAGGTCTAGGCTTTACTCATACTTTGTGTTTGAAAAAGTCTAGAATACTCGCCACCTTTTTGAAGAAGTTGGTCATGAGATCCCGATTCAACCACTTGTCCTTTTTTCAGGACGACGATCACATCAGCGTTCATGACCGTCGATAAACGATGGGCAATAATAAAGGTCGTTCGACCCTTCATGAGATGTTCTAGCCCGATTTGTACTTGCTCTTCGCTGACAGAATCTAAGGCACTAGTGGCTTCATCTAATATAAGAATAGGACTGTCTTTATAAAAGGCACGAGCGATCGCCACCCGTTGTTTTTCTCCACCAGATAATAAATTACCACGCTCGCCGACGTTGGTTTGATAGCCCATGGGCATCTTTTGAATAAACTGATGAGCCGAGGCCGCCATGGCACATTTTACAATACGACTGGGATCGTACTCAGGCTGAGCGGCTTGAATATTTTTTTCAATGGTATCTGAGAATAAAAACACATCCTGAGAAACCAAAGAAATATTCTGGCGTAAAGAAGCTAACGTGAGTGTATTAATATTTTTTCCATCAACCGTGATTTCACCGGCTTGAGGATCATAAAAACGAGCTAATAAATTGGCGACGGTTGATTTTCCACTACCACTTTCTCCCACGAAGGCCACCGACTGACCTTTGTGAATATCAAGATTGAAGTTTTGCAGAAGGACTTGATCAGAGGCATAGGAAAAAGAAATATTTTTATAGCTGATTTTTGACCACTGAGCTGGAAAGGCTTCGGCATGAGTATTTTCTTCGATCATACTTTTTTCTTCAATCATACTTCGAATACGAACGGCTGAAACCTTGGTCTCTTGCATACGTACGTAAGCCTCTTGAAACTTTTTAATCGGTTCATTAATTTGCAGCATGGCTGTGATAAAACCCATCAAATTGCCTGTGGTAGCCTTACCTGAGGCAATCTTCGTTGAAAAATAAAAGAAAATACCTAAAACAATCAAAGTAGCTAAAAATTCTGTAAAAGGCCCCATGAATTCAATGCGACTGTGTGTCTTTGTTCGCATATGAATAAATTCTTTTCCTTCAGCTTGCAATTTTCCACGAAGAATATTTTGCAACGAGAAAGACTGAATCGTCCTAACTCCATCTAATGATTCTTTAATGGTGGAGGTGATTCTCTCTAATTGTTGAATGCCGAGTAAAGAATACTTGCGAATACTCCGAGATAGACGTCCTAAAACAAAGGCTAATAAAGGAGCCGCTAACAAAATATAAAGCGTTAATTGTGTATCTAATTTAAATAAAGCAAAAATAAGAAATGTAAACGTCAGAGGCGCACTGAAAAGATCTGCAAATAATCGAAGTCCGTCATGAATGATGCGCACATCATTAAATGTCCGACTTAACAAACCACCAGAACCCGTGATATAATTATTGTGAAATTTTAAATCGAAATTCAAAAATTTAAATTGAAGCTGTTCGCGAAGATCCTGAGAAACGTTTTCGGACACGACATTCATGGTAAAAATATGGAAGTAACGACAAATAGCTATAGTTCCAGCG
>CALMPX010000278.1 GCA_937871355.1 uncultured Bdellovibrio sp. | reverse complement strand
AAAAAGATAAAGTCGGAAAAATTAAATCTGACCAAATTAAAACAATCGCAACGACTAAGTTGCCTGACCTAAACTGTGTAAAAGTAGAATCGGCAATGTCTCAAGTTGCTGGCACTGCTAAAAGCATGGGCATAGAAGTTCAAGAGTAGGTGGCAATATGTCTGGTAAAAAATTTAAAGCATCACTTAAAAAAGTAGATGCGGCAAAAAAATATTCATTCGCAGATGGTTTAAGTTTAGTGATCGAAACAGCTCCAGCAAAATTCGACGAATCAGTTGATGTTGCTGTACGTTTAGGTATCGATCCAAAACAATCTGATCAACAAGTGCGTGGAGCTATCGCTCTTCCTCATGGTCTTGGTAAAAACGTACGCGTCGTTGTTTTCGCTAAAGGTCCAAAAGAAGCTGACGCTAAAAATGCCGGAGCTGATTTTGTTGGTGCAGATGATCTCGTGGAAAAAATTAATGGTGGCTGGTTAGACTTTGATAAATGTATTGCTACACCTGATATGATGGCAACTGTATCTAAAGTTGCGAAAGTTTTGGGGCCTCGTGGTTTAATGCCTAATCCTAAAGTCGGAACAGTAACAATGAACGTGGCCGAAGCCGTAACAGCAGAAAAAAAAGGTAAACTTGATTTCCGCGTTGATAAATCGGGTATCGTTCACGTTTCTATTGGTCGTAAATCAATGGGTGCAGCAAAATTAAAAGATAATTTTGATGCTTTCATGGGTGCGATTGTTAAAGCGAAACCGTCGACTTCGAAAGGTATCTACCTGAAATCGATTTTCACGGCTTCGACAATGGGGCCAAGTATCCGTCTCGATGCGAATGAAGCGATGGCGGGTTCTGAAGAATAGTTTTTTATCCGATCGTGACTGATGAATTTCAGGCTACGATCGGTCATTATCAGACGCGAAAGTGTCTGGTCGTCGATTAAAGACGTTAAAGCGTCAGTGACAGTTGGAGTCTTATAAGTTTGAGACTTAAAATTTGAAGTTCAAGTGAGCTTTAGAATCCAGCCGAGACGGGCTTATCATGGCTGAAAGACTTAACCCAGTCCTAAGGCAGAAAATAAATCCGACCTGATGCGCTTAAATACTCTCGAAAGGAGGTTCTTAAATGCTTAGAAGTGAAAAAGATACAGATATCAAATTGATTTCTGAAGGTTTCGCAAAAGCAAATGGAGCTTTCATCGTAGACTTTAAGGGCATGAAAGTGGAGCAAGTTACGACTTTACGTAAAAAGCTTCATGCAGCTCAGTCTGAGATGAAAGTTGTTAGAAATACGTTAGCGCGTCGTGCGTTTAAAGATCATCCAGTGGCTGATCAAGCGTTTGCATCAACTATGACGGGAACTAATGCGATCGTTTTCGCATTTGGTGAAGTAGTAGCCGTAGCAAAAACTTTAGCAGACTTTGGAAAAGATGTTGAAGCTCTGAAAATTAAATCAGGTATGATGGACGGAGAAGCTCTTGATTCTAAAAAAATCAACTTCTTGGCTACATTACCAGGTAAAGATCAATTACGTGCACAACTTCTTATGTTATTTAAGGAGCCAAGCGCTAGATTGGCAAGAGTCTTAAACGAGTACGCAACGAAAAACGGAGCTCCAGCTACAGAAGCTGAAGCACCACAAGCTTAATTATTTTTAGGAGATTAAAATGGCTATGACAAATGAACAATTAGTAACAGAATTATCAGCGAAATCAGTATTAGAAATCGCTGAATTAGTAAAACAATTAGAAGAAAAGTGGGGCGTTTCTGCTGCTGCTCCGGTAATGGTTGCTGGCGCTGGCGCTGGTGCTGCTGCTGCTGAAGAAAAAACAGCTTTCGACGTTATCTTAGTTGATGCGGGCGCAAACAAAATCAACGTGATCAAAGAAGTTCGTGCGATCACTGGTTTAGGTTTAGCAGAAGCAAAAGGTCTTGTTGAAGCTGGCGGAAAAGCAGTTAAAGAAGGCGCTTCGAAAGAAGAAGCTGAGAAAATCAAAAAAGCTCTTGAAGCTGCAGGCGCGAAAGTTACTGTTAAGTAATTTTTTCTCTGTATTTGAATGCAGGGGGAATTATCCCCCTGGATTTTTTAATTAAAACGAATTTATAGTTCGGTTTAATTAAAAAATTTAAAATAAAATTTAATGTGGGCCTTGAAGATTTCCCCCCGAAGTGAAGCTTCCTTATAAGATTAAAAACTTATTTGTCTTAAATTGTCAGCGGAGAAAATAATATGAATAAGACTCCAGTCACGGCTTCGAATCTACGTATTCGTAAGTCATTCACCAAAAACAAACAAGTCATCGAGATCCCCAATCTGATCGAACTCCAAAAAAGATCATACGAAGCGTTCTTACAAAAAGACGTTGATGCTGATCGCCGAGGTATGGATGGATTAAACGGAGTTTTCAAATCTGTTTTCCCGATATCAGAATTT
>CALMPX010000277.1 GCA_937871355.1 uncultured Bdellovibrio sp. | reverse complement strand
ATCCGCTCAATATTTGTCGTAATGAGTAATGTGTTTAATCCAAAGCGAGCGCTGGCCAAACAAGCTTCTATTCCTGCGTGCCCAGCTCCTACGACTATAATATCAAATGTTGGATTCACTTATTTTCCTAAACAAAATTCTTTAAACACGCGATCAAGTATTTGATCGTCGTAGACATGTCCTAAAACTTTTTGAATCGCCAAAAGCGCATCTTTCAAAGTTTGAGCAATAAACTCAGAGCCTAAGCCTGAGCTTAATTCTGCAATTGATTTTTCAACGTGTTCTTTTGCAATCTTCACCATCTCGACTTGGCGAGCTGATGAGACGATCGATTCATCTAAAAAATCTAAAGATTCAAATTGAGCCAAAACTAAATTGAGCACGTCATTCCGACAAGCCAATTCAATGCTTGAGGTGAAAAGGACCTGTTTGTCGAAGTTAAAAGGTAATGAGCCTGGTAATTTTTGCACGCTCTCGATAAGGCCGGCCAATTCTTTAGAAATCTGAGCTCTGCGGTCTGCCGTTATAAGATCTGACTTATTACATAAAATAGCCATTTTTTGACCGTTAAATAGAGCTAAATTTTGTTTAAAATCGTCGGATATGGATTCGGTTACATCTAAAACGAGAAGGTTTAAATCCGATTTATTTATTTCGGCCAAACTACGAGTCACTCCGATCTTTTCAACGACATCGCTTGTTTCGCGTAAACCGGCTGTATCTGAAATATATATCGCCATACCGTTAAATTGAGTTTGGGCTTCAATCACATCACGAGTTGTTCCGGCAATATCTGTCACTATGGCTTTGTCTGATTGAACTAAAGAATTTAGTAAACTTGATTTACCGACGTTAGGTTTTCCTAATAAAGAAATCTTTAGTCCGTGTTTAATAATTTGTCCGTGGTCGAATCCTTCAATCAAGCGATTCAATTCATTGTTTAAATCTTTTAATTTATGAATCAGGCCACTGTCATTAATGACATCGATACCTTCAGTTGAAAAATCAATCGAGGCTTCAATGTGGGCCAAACACCAGATAATTTCTAATTCTAATCGCTTAAAAAGATCAGATACTTTTCCTTCTAATTGTCTTAAAGAAATTTTTGCAGCCTCTTCGCTTTGGCTTTCAATCAACGAAAGAACCGCCTCGGCCTGAATCAGATCAATTTTATCATTAATAAACGCGCGAAAAGTAAACTCTCCGGGGTGAGCCAAGCGAGCACCAAGTTCAATAATTCTCTCTAATATTTTTTTAACAATTGTAGGATTACCATGACAGCTAACCTCAAAAGAGGGCTCGCCCGTATACGATTGCTGGTTTTGAAAATAGGTCACCAAAGCTTGATCAATTTTTTGAGGATCTTTGTTATTTTTAGGAGCAGAATAAACAGAGGTCAAATAGGCCTTGTGAGATTGAATACCTGAAGTCAGTTTAAGACAAAGACGATTTAATATGCTATGTGCATTAGGCCCACTCATGCGAACGACGGCGATGGCAGATCGTCCAACGGGTGTAGCTAAAGCACAAATATCATCATTCTTAAGTTCATTAAGCTGTCTCATTCATTCTCATAACTAGTTTTCGTCTGTATTAACTTCTAATTTCTCAGACTCGATGTTTTTAATTGGGAAAATTTTAATTTTTTTATATAAACCGTCTCCGAGTGAGCGGCTTTTAATACGACCATCTTGGGCTAAATATTGGTGCACCACTTTGCGTTCGCGTGGAGGTAAGGCGCGATAGTACACAGATTTACCTTGTTCGATCGCAATTGTTTTTAAGTGCTCAGCACGCTCAATAAGAGCGGCTTCAGACTCACTTCTAAACCCTCCGCAATCGACCGAAACATTTGTAATAACATCTGGGAAATTATGCTGAGTAACTCGTTTAATAATGAGTTGAAAAGCATCCAAAAGTTGACCTTTGTAATCTTTTAATAATTCTTCGTCGGCTCCGGAAAAATCGATTTTTACTTCTGTGACCTCATCACCCTTCGTCACGTCTAAATTGTACTCTAAATCGAATCCACCTTTTTCTAAGATTCCCGTGATCGTCGCTTCAACCACTGATTCAAGATCTGATTTTTTTCCACTACCAAAAATTTTGCTTAAAAATCCTGCCATATATTTCCCCTTGATTACGCGCGCACAACAGCAGCGCTTTTTGATTTAGTATCTTTTAATAAAAAATATTGTTGAGTGACTCCGAACAGAGCACTAATAAAATTATACAAAGTTAATCCACTTGGTAACGTGACCATAAACAAAGTGAAAATCAAAGGCATGAAGTTTAAGATTTTTGCCTGCATGGGGTCCATTGTTGTTGGAGTTAGTTTTTGTTGGAAGAACATCGTTAACCCCATCAAAATCGGAAGAATAAATATCGGATCATGTGAACTTAAATCTTGAATCCATCCGAAAAATGGCTGGTGATAAAGCTCGATGCTCGTACTAATTGTAGCGAAGAACGCAAAGAAAATGGGAATTTGTAACAACATTGGCAAACACCCGCTGAGTGGGTTTGCGTTGTTTTCCTTCATAAGAGCCATTGTTTCCTTATTCATACGAACAGGATCACTTTTATAACGAGCTTTAACCTCATCCATTTTCGGTTTAATTTTTTGCATCGCCTGGGCCGAGCGGAAAGACATAATATTAAATGGCAATAAAATAGTACGAACGATAATGGTCAAAAGAATAATGGCCACACCCCAGTTGCCTACAAAGCTATGGATCAGCTTCATTAATGATAATAAAACTTTAGAAATAAAGCCAAACATGCCGTAGTTAAGCACCTCAGGCAATGACGGATCAATGTTTTGTAATGTTTCTGTTTTTTTGGCACCCATATAAATGATCTGTTTTAATTCAGAAATTTTCGTATTTTTCAAATCGTAATCGATTGAAAGCATAGCTTTATGGGCAGCTACTTTTTTTACTACTTTTGGTAAAATATCTGACTTATTAACAAAAGCCGCCACGAAATATTGCGATCCCACTGATGCCATTGATACAGCATCAGTTTCTTTATTAAAAATTTCTGTGTCTTTTATTCCGGTAATCCGCTCAGAGTGTGTTTTTCCAGATGTTATATAAACAAAATCTTGATGATCAAATGATGGCATGAGGAAATTTTTACTTTTTGGTACAACTTGATTTTGTACAATGACAAATTCGAGCTGATTTAAGCCTTCGGGAATTAAAATCGTTGAAACGAATGCTTTTAAATCTTTATCATATTTTAATATACGTTTGATTTCTTTTCCCTCAACTGAAGCTACTCCTGTGTAAACCAGTTTATCTTCAGACGCGGACACTTGGAACTGAATAGGTTTTCCGCCATATTGTAGTGTGTACAAAGAATCATTTTGTGCGAACTGTATTTGTTGCCCATCATTATTTTTATAGTCGTTTAATTGAAAGTCGACGAAAGAAAAGCCTAAAGAAGAGACCGTAAATTTAACATTTTCATCAGCATAATCAAATTTTTGAACTGTTAAAGGTTTAGCCTCAGCTTTTAAAGTTTCAGCTGATTTTAAAGATCCTCCCGAAGAATCCGTGGGCGATGTTGACCCAGAAATGGCTCCTGCGGCTGGTGCTGTCGGCGCTGAACTGGTGATTACAGCAGCCGCGGGTGGATACTTTTTATTTAAATAATACTGCCATCCCCATAAAGACAGAAAAGTAATGGCTAAAACGAGTAAAAACTTGGGATTACTAAATGGTGATTCGTTTTCTTGTTTCATATTTTTTTACCTTCATTAATAAAAGGAACAGGATCATATCCGTGAGCTTTCGAAAACGGATGACACTTTATTAACCGGAATAAGACTAATTGACTAGATTTAATAAAACTAAATTTTTCATAGCACTCAAGAGCGTATTCTGAGCAGCTTGGGTAAAAACGACAGCTTCCGCCTAAAAAATAGCTGAAGGTGTATTTGTAAAAATTGATAAGAAGGCGGGCGAAAATATTGATATTAGATATTTTGTAAGACCTGAAGAACGTCTTTGAATTCACTATAGGTAAGTTTGTTATAGAAGTCGTCTGCTTGTGGTCTGAACACAAACACAAGCTTAAATCCGTTAGGTTTGCCTGATATTTTTTCTTTGAATTCAATTGATCGTACACTGTTACGTACCCATCTTTTCAGTTTATTTCTAAGCACTGCGGGTCCAACTTTACGAGAAGCGGTAACGCCAATATAAGAAA
>CALMPX010000276.1 GCA_937871355.1 uncultured Bdellovibrio sp. | reverse complement strand
CGCGTTTTTGTATGATCTACTAAAGATCCCGCTTGCGTCACATGAGTACCTAAAACTTTTCTTAAAGCAGCATGCATCAAATGGGTCGCGGTATGATTGTTTGTAATTTGTCGACGGTGTTTCGATTCAACATGAGCACCGACAGTCTCTTTGAGCGAGAATGTGCCCTGAGTGACTTCGACTTGGTGGAGGAATGTTGAGCCCTGCTTAATGCAATCATGAACCATGGCAATGGCCTTATCCGTTTTGATAACACCGCTGTCGCCAACTTGACCGCCGCCTTCAGCGTAGAATGGTGTTTGATCAAGAACAATAAATCCACTTTCGCCTTCTTTAAGCGAAGTCACTTCTTTTGAACCGTTCGATAAAGCGACGATGAGGCTTGGGTACGAAAGATGATCATAGCCAATAAACGAAGTCGGTGTGGTCGAAAGTTTTTGTCCAAATTCAATCACGTGTTTTTCATCCGATTGCAATGATTTCGCTTTCCAAGAGGATTTCGCTTTTTCTTTGGCATCACTCATGATTTTATCAAAAGCTTTTTCATCGACGGAAAGACCCTCTTCGGCAGCAATCAAACTGGTTAGATCTACGGGGAAGCCGTAAGTGTCATAAAGTTTGAAAACAGTTTCTCCAGAAATCACATTTGAATTTTTAGTTCGTAATTTTTTGATTTCATCTTGAATAATATGAGTTCCATTATCCAAAGTTTGCAAGAAACGAACTTCTTCGTCTTTGATACTAGAGATAATATGATCTTTGCGAGTTTTCAGTTCAGGGAAGAAGTCGCTCATATGTGATATTAAGGCTTCGCTCATGGGAATTAAAAAGGAAGAGTCTGTTGATAATTTTCGTCCGTAACGGATGGCGCGTCTCATGATACGACGAAGGACGTAGCCTCGGCCTTCATTGGAAGGAAGCGCTCCATCAGCAAGTAAGAAAGAAACTGAACGACAGTGATCAGCCAATACGCGCATCGCCGAAACTTTTTCAAAAATTTGTTTATTCGTTCTTAAAATTTCTGGATCCGTAACATAGTTAGTTTTAGCTAAGGTGGAAGCGATTTCGATCATCGGTGCGAATAATTCAGTATCGTAATTTGAATATTGACCTTGAAGAACAGCCACTAAACGCTCAAATCCCATTCCTGTATCCACAGAAGGTTTTGGAAGAGGCACAAGGTTGCCTGGAGTGACTTCATCGTACTGCATGAAAACTTGATTCCAAATTTCGACGAAACGATCTTCACCGGCTTCGATCCCTTTGAAGGGATCTTTTTCTTTGCCGGCTTTTTCACCGTGGTCGTAAAATATTTCAGTACAAGGGCCACAAGGGCCAACATCGCCCATTCTCCAGAAATTATCTTTATCGAAACGGAAGATGCGATCTTTGGGAACGCCTTCTTGTTTGTGCCAGATATCGGCAGCTTCGTCATCCGAGATATGACAGGTGACATAAAGTTTATCTTTAGGAATTCCATATTCTTTTGTTAAAACTTCCCATGCAAAATGAATGGCATCTTTTTTAAAGTAATCGCCAAAAGAAAAATTTCCTAACATTTCAAAAAAAGTGTGATGACGAGCCGTAAATCCCACATTATCTAGATCGTTATGTTTACCTCCGGCGCGGACACATTTTTGAGATGATACGGCTTTGGTATAATCGCGTTTTTCTAAACCTAGGAATAAATTTTTAAATTGGTTCATTCCGGCATTAGCAAATAGTAAAGTCGGATCATTTTCAGGAATAAGACTTGAGCTGGCGACCTTAGCATGACCTTGCTTTTGGTAGTAAGCTAAAAATGTATTGCGTATATCTGTACTTTTCATCATAGGCACCTCTGTGGATTCTTTAAAATCTAAGCTTTTGAATATATCACTTTTGGGTTTGCTTTCAAGTGCTGTGAGTGTAATTTCTAGCTCTATTTCAGGCAATTTTGATCTTTAGGCTAGTCCGACGCGGTGATGACATGAATTTATCTATTCAAGTTTATTTAGTTTCGCAATATAGTTAATGCTCACAAAAGGAGTTTTATGGAATTCGGTGTTTTTGGCATTGTGGTGTTTTTTCTGGTTATTTCGATTCTAGGTGGAGCTTTCACAACCGTGAATCAAGGAACAATTTCAGTTGTGACGATGTTCGGTAAATACCGTCGCATCATGTACCCAGGGTTAAATTTCAAAATTCCATTCTTAGAAATTATCTGGAGACGAGTATCAATTCAGAATCAATCGATCGAGTTGCAATTTCAAGCGATCACACAGGATCAAGCTAATGTTAATTTTAAGGCGATGTTACTTTATGCGGTTATTGATCAAACAGAGCAAACGATTAAAAACGTGGCCTTCAAATTTATCGACTTTGGTTCTTTAATGCAGACCTTGAACCGGACGGTTGAAGGCAGCGTGCGTGGTTTCGTAGCGACAAAAAAACAAAGTGAAATTTTAGCTTTGCGTCGTGATATCGTGAATGCTGTTAAAGAACAGTTAGATGAAGATCTCAAATCTTGGGGTTATCATTTGATTGATATGCAGCTCAATGATATTTCCTTTGACGAGACGATCATGCAGTCTATGGCACAAGTGGTGGCTTCAAGTAATTTAAAAGCCGCAGCCGAAAATGAAGCTCAAGCTTTATTGATACGCAAAACAAAAGCTGCTGAAGCTGATGGATTAACCATTAAAATTCAAGCCGATGCAGAACGTACAGCAGCGAAAATGCGTGGTGAAGGTATTGCTCTCTTCCGTGAAGAAGTCGCTAAAGGTATGGCTAAAGCGGCTGATGAAATGAAAACGGCGGGATTAGACAGTTCATTTATTTTATTCTCGATGTGGACTGATTCGATTAAGCACTTTGCTGAAAATGGCAAAGGCAATGTCATCTTCTTAGATGGATCAAATGAAGGAATGGATAAAACTTTAAAGCAAATGATGGCTATGGGCCAAATTGAAACTTTAAAAATCCAACCTAAAAAATAATTAAGGATTCCCATGAACGACGTCGCTAATGTTTGGAAAAAATGCAGCGCTTGTAAAAAAAATATTTTATTAGGCGCACAGTATTACGAATGTAGTGTTTCAACCTGCACCAGTGAAAGAACGGGCTATGTTTTTTGTTCAGTGGCTTGTTGGGAAGCTCATGTTCCAGGAGCAAATCACCGCAGCAGCGCTGGAGCCATTGAAAAATATGCTCCTAAGACATTAGAAGCCCGAAGAATTATTCCTTCATCGGCTCCATCAGCGACGACGACGGGTAAAGCCTCTTCGATGTCTCATGAAGTCTTAGTGGTGGTTTCAAAAATGAAGCAGTATATACGTGAAACCAGTGAATTTAATACCTCGGAAGATGTAAACCAGGTGTTATCCAACATGATTCGTATCGCTTGCGATCGCGCCATCGAAAAAGCCAAATCTCAAGGAAGAAAAACCGTGATGGCGAAAGATTTTAGTTTTTAAATTAATTCAAAAAAAGAGTAAATCAAGATGAATGACTTGCAAAATAAAAAACCACAGTTCGCTCACCCAACGGACGTTAAATCTGTTTTAGCCTTGCATAAAAGACCGAAGAAAGTCGTTGTGACGGCAGGGATGCCTTACGCCAATGGGCCTTTGCACTTAGGCCATTTAGCCGGAGCGCAAGTTCCAGCAGACATTTATGCGCGCTGGGCCCGCATGCTGATCGGTGCTGAAAATGTTTTGTATGTGAATGGAAATGATGATCATGGTTCGACCAGTGAAGTGGCGGCGCTTAAAGCCGGAAAAACAATTCGTGAATTTATTGATACTATTCATGAGCAACAAAAAGAAACTTTAAAAAACTATTCGATCCAAACTGATATTTTCACCGGAACATCGCGACCGGAAACATATCCGTTGCATGTAAAATATTCGCAAGATTTTATTCGTCGTTTGTTTGCAAACGGCATGTTAGAAAAACGAATCACCAAGCAATGGTATGATTCCAAAGCACAGCGTTTCTTACAAGATCGTTTCGTGCGTGGAACATGTCCGAATTGTGAAAATACTGAAGCCTACTCTGACGAATGTGATGCCTGTGGATCACAGTTTGATCCCAGTGAACTTAAAAATCCACGTAGTCAATTAACCGATGCGACTCCTGAACTTAAAGACACCGCTCATTGGTGGTTGAATATGTGGAAAGTGGCAGATCCACTCAAAAAATGGATTGAGAGCAAACAAAAATCCTGGAGAACAGGCGTGGTTCAAGAAGTGACTAACACTGTTCTGATCGGTTGTCGCTTTGACAATATACATGAACCTAAATACAAAGAAATCAAAGACAGCTTACCAAAACATAAATCGCGGTACGCCCCTGGTAAAAAAGTAGAATGTCTTTTT
>CALMPX010000275.1 GCA_937871355.1 uncultured Bdellovibrio sp. | reverse complement strand
AGTCGTAATTGACAGATCCAAAGCCAAGAGCTCGCGCATCCAATGTTAAATTTTTTGTAATATCGTAAGGCTGAACACGATTAATCAGTCTTTGAACTTCATGATTGAAGTCTTGCACGCCCATAGAAACACGATTAAAGCCGACGTCCTTAAGCGCTTTAAGTTGTTCTTTATTCGTACGACGAGGATCGACTTCAATCGATGCTTCAAAATTTTTATCTTTTTGAACATCGTTTAAAATCATTGAAAGAAGGCGAGTTAAAGAATCGGCACTTAGAAACGTTGGAGTCCCTCCGCCTAAATGTAATTGCTTAAGCGGCTTTTTGGTAAAGGCCGGAACAGATTTTTTGTAAATTTCCCATTCTTTCAGTAGCAGATCGACGTAGAATTGTTCCAGATTATGATTTTTGGTAATTATGGTATTACATCCACAAAAAGTACAGAGCGTTTCACAGTAAGGAATGTGAAGATACATAGACCAAGAAGATTCTTCAGTCGATAGCGCTGCATTTAAATGTTGAATCCACTGATCTTTCGATGGAGTGATGCTCCAGTAAGGAACGGTCGGATAAGATGTGTACCTCGGCACGGGGAGGTCATATTTTTTGAATAAAGATTCGACTGGCATAATATCCCTACTTATTAAAATTCTTTTCTGATCATTTCAACAAACTCTTTAACATTTCTTTCCGGTGTTTTAGGCAATACGCCGTGACCGAGACCAGAAACCCATCCGGCGCGTTGTTCAAATGTTAATTCTTTCATTTCGTTAATATAGATCGATAACATTTTTTTAAAATCTGAATTATCCATATGAAGTAATGATTGATCAAAATTACCTTGAACGAAACCACGCTGAGTCTGTTTTAATATATCAGGTAAGAAACAACGGTGATCATAACCTTGTCCCGCGAGTGGAAGACTTTTAAATTCATTATTGAAGAATGAATTTTGCGTTCCCTTAGAGTAGTAACCTAATTTATTCGGAAATTTATTAACCAATCTAGAAATAACTGGCTGAAGATAGTTTTTAAAGAAAGTTGGACTCACTTCTCCTGCCGCTGTATCAAAGATCATAACAATGTCGGCGCCACCAGCGAATTGCATCTCGATATTTTTAGTTAAGAACTGTTCAATCATTTCAGAAAATTTATAAAACAGATTTAAGTTCTTTTTAGATTGAATAAGAGATCCTGCGTGACTGCCTTCAACGGCGTAAACAAATAAAGTCCAAGGACCGCCAACAAAACCAATTAATGATTTATCTTGTGGTAGCTTTTCACGAGTGAGTTTCATCGCTTCTTTTTGAAAGTTCATAAACGGGAAAGCATCGTCTACTTTTTTCAGTTGAGAGAAGTTAGTTTCGTCTAACTGAAATCCTAATCGGGGTCCGTGGTCGGTATATGTTAACCCCATACCCAAGGCTTCTAAAGGATAAAGTATATCGCTAAACAAAATCGCCACATCAAAGTCGAAATCTTGAATCGGGCCCATGGCGACCTCTGATGCGAGATCAGGAATTTTGCATAATAGATCAAAAGAATATTTTGATCTTAAGTTTTGATAATGTGAATGATAACGACCGGCTTGGCGCATGAACCAAATAGGCGGCGTATTTTGGGGGGTATGGTTAATGGCATTTAAAAATTTTTGATTCATGATAGTTCTTCTTTCTTCGGATTATTTATATATTGGTAACCAGTGCCGCGCACTGAGCGAATATAGTCACCCTCGATCAAATGTCTTAATCGCACGATCATATTGTCGATGGTACGGTGGCTGATCATTTTATCTTCGCCCCAGATTTCGTTAATAATTTCATCGCGACTTAAAATATGTGGGCTGCGTTCGATAAGTAACTTTAATGTCTTCATGTCTGAAATTGAAGGGTATTCTAATTTTCCTGTTTTTGACTTGATCGACATGTCCTGGAAGTTAATTGTGACATTTTCTAAAACATACTCTTTTATAACAGAGTGAGCTTCGAACACATGATTTAAGCGTAAAAGCAGTTCTTTCAAATGAAATGGTTTAGGAATAAACTCTTCGGCTCCAATTTCGTAGCCGAGCAGTCGGTTTTCGGCATCAGATTCCGCTGTTAGAAATAAAATCGGCGTATTGTAGTGAGCTTTTATTTTTCGAGCTAAATCAAAACCATTACCATCAGGTAACCCCACATCCAGGATGGCTAAATCAATTTCTGATTCATGTTGAGTCAAGTAAGACCAAGCTTCAGTGAAATTTTTGCTCCAGGTCACATGATAATCTTTGCTGAGGCGTTGAGATAGCGTGAGTCCAAGGCTAGCGTCATCTTCAACGAGTAGAATTTTTTTCATATGATTTGACCTCTGACATGAAGGTGAGAAGTAAATCCTTTTGACGTCGAGCTAAATGTTAAGTGACCATTCATTTTGCTCATTAATGATTTTGAAAGATACAGTCCAATACCATTGCTGTTGCGATGGTTTGATTTAAAAATATCTAAACCTAAGTGCGATATGTTTCCATTCGAATAGCCTATGCCATCGTCTTTGATTGAAATTTGAATCGATTCGCTATCTACAGATTGAATTGATATTTCAATATGGCTGGCTTTTCCATGTAGTAATGAATTTTGAAAAATATTTTTTAAAATACTTAAAAACCATTTTTTATCCGTGATCAATTCAGCGTCTTGTTTTAATTCAATATGTAAATGAG
This sequence comes from uncultured Bdellovibrio sp., assembly GCA_937871355.1. GTDB lineage: Bacteria > Bdellovibrionota > Bdellovibrionia > Bdellovibrionales > Bdellovibrionaceae > Pseudobdellovibrio. Next base: position 262 of record CALMPX010000275.1, on the reverse strand, counting down.
TAAAGTCTGAACGAATAGCAGCGATCAATTGGCTGACTTTTATTTTTTCCATTAAAAACTGATATTTATTTGTGTTGGTAAATAAAAGCGAGTTTTCCAGTTGAAGATCTAACTGGACGACATCTTGAATAAAACGACTTAAAGCAGAATGTTTGGATTGAGGCTGTTCCTCTTCCATAATTTCGGCTTGTAGACGTAAACGACTGATCGATGTTTTAATATCATGACTGAAGGTAGAAAAAAACAGCTGAATTTTTTGATT
>CALMPX010000274.1 GCA_937871355.1 uncultured Bdellovibrio sp. | reverse complement strand
CCTACAAAATTTTTAAACAAAATATGAGTCGCTTCTAATTGTTCAGTAAATTTTTTCTCACCCTTTTCAGTGATTTCGCCGAATAGGCTGACAGTTCGCTTGAAGTCTCCCGCGGTATATTCTTTGTAATCAATGTCATGTTTTTTAAGCACGCGATGGAAGTTTGGAAGCTGAGCCACGACGCCCACAGATCCAACTATGGCGAAGGGAGCGCTGATGATTTTATGAGCGGTACAGGCCATCATATATCCACCGCTGGCGGCCACTTTATCGATGCAAATGGTCACTTGAAGTCCAAAATCGCGTAAGCGTAAAATTTGAGCTGCGGCCAATCCGTAACCATGAACAATACCGCCTGGACTTTCAACGTTGATAATCACTTCTTCATCTTTTTTGGCAATCAATAGAAGATGAGTGATCTCTTCACGGAACTGTTCAACCCCCGAAGCTTTAACGTCTCCTTCTAAAAAGTTAAGAACATAGGCAAACGGTTTTGGTTGTTGAGTTTTAGAATCTTTTTGATTTTTTTTGTAGCGTTTTTTTTCGGATTTCAAATCAGCATCTTTAAGTAGAGCGGTTTTTAGTTGATGCGTTTGTTCATCGAGACTGTCATTGATGATTTCAATATGAAACCCTTTTAAATTTTTATTCTTTAAAGCGATGGCCGTGATGGTCAGAATAATAGCGATAAGACCTAAGACAATAATAATAGTTTGCGAAAGAAACATCCCGACATTTTGTGCGAACTCTAGCATAAAAATCTCCTTGTCCTATTTGGGAAATAAAGAAGCTTAACCTAACTGAAAACAATCTATAAATAAAGACAAAAGTCGAGGATCGAAACATTCTTGATCTCAATGGTCAAAAGTTATGTGAAAATAAGGTGTGTTTAAATACAAAATCAACTTTCAGCTGAATTATTTTTTTTTAATATCATTGATGTTGATTTTCGCTCAAATCGCTCATGCCACGGATCAAGAATTAGTGCTCAAATTAAAAGACGAATTAGAGTTTGAAACAAAACGCCGTAATGATTTTAAAGTCAATCGAGCCGGTCAAAAAACCTATGAACAAGAGCGCGAAAAAGGTTTGTCATTGTTTTTAGAAGAGCAAGAAAAATGGGATATTACTCGTGAAAAAGGACTTAAAGAGCAACGCGTACAGCGTTTGAAATCGGTCGAAATGGATGAGAACAGTCCTGAATATCGTCAAGATCAAAAAGAGAAGAAAAAATATGAAGCGGATTTGGAATTGTCTCGTCAAAAGCAAGTGGCCACGAAACAACAAGTCATTGAATTATTTAAAAACAAAGTGAATGTCACAGAGGAAGTCGAGCTGGGTGTTTACAACGATCGACCGCGATATGCGCAACGTGCTCGCGGAAGTAATAAATGGTCAGCAAAAAGTAAATTAGGAGGCGGTGGCTCTGGGGCTTCGTCTAGTGCAAGTTCAAATTCTGGAGGAGGAGCATGGGATGGTGGTGGTAACTCCGGAACGACGGCTCCGTTTGATTATCCTCCGATTCCGAATCAAGATTATATGCCGACAGATAATTTTGATGATCTCCCGCCACCTCCACCGATGATGCCTTATGAAGGTTACGGTGCCCCAAATGGGGGGGATATGCCTTTCAATGGGGGAAGCTCAGAATTTGCTCCGCCGACCGGCTATCCGCCGCCGCCACCAGATGGTGGATGGGATTTCTAATATCATTTAGACGCGCAATATAAATTCAGTGATGAGTGAAGATCTTTTACTGATTTTTAGGATTGGTTTGAACCATCAAGTCATCCATTTTAAGTCCCGTCAAGGCCGTCGTTTTTTTGAAGGCATTGTACATAATAAAACCAACAAAAATCAGAGTGGGAACAAGTATAACTATCATGGAGTAAGCGGTCATATGACTGAGTTGTTCATTGAGAATTTGCTGTTTTTGTTCTGTCGTTAAATTTGGATCGAGTGGTGTAAATATATAAAGTGAAAGTCCAAAATTCAAAGCAGCACTGAGTAAGAATGAAGCCGAGAGGTACTGCGTGGACTGGACGATGAGTTTGTGAAAACTATTTTTCTTTTCTTCAGAGTCTAAGGCGGCGTTGAGTTTATCTAATTGAAAAATCGTTGGATTTAAAAACATCGTTTCAAAAAACGGCTTTTGAGTACGGCTTGAAGCGAATACGAAAAGGCCAATTAAAAGCGGGAAAAGAGCTTCTTTGATGGCGAACCAAATTCCACCAAGAGCTAAAATTGTCAGAATACCTGAGAATAAAATATTT
>CALMPX010000273.1 GCA_937871355.1 uncultured Bdellovibrio sp. | reverse complement strand
AGAAAGCAATTTTACCATCATTGGTGTAAAGACCGACATTTTTCTCATCAATAAAAGATTCAATATGATATTCAGTCAAAGTCGTTTGCGTAACTTTTAAAAGTTGATGTACAAACTCTTTGACTCCCCACCCCTGAGCTTTCAGATTCATGACCGGATAAATAACCAGCTGTCCTTCGGAATGAACAGTGGCCAGACCTCCGCGCGTGGACTGAACCACGGGTATGTCACCTGATGAAAGTAATTCTTCTGTTTTCATGCGACGACCTAATGTGATCACCGCGTGATGTTCTAACCCCATAATGCTGATTTGATTTTTATTTTTGGCTGAATGCCATAGATTTCTTTGAATTTGAAACGCGACTTCAAAATCCAAAGTTCCTAAATAGGAGTGCTCTAAAGAAAAATTATTTTTGGTAGGTTTCAACGCGATCACTTTCTTTAAAATTGGCTCCTGAATGCATAACAGCGACGGCTCCATCTTGGCCGAAGTAGCTGACGATTTCTAAAGTTCCTTTGGTGCGGCCACGAATGCGCCCTAAATGATACCCGATTTCAGGATCGTAAATTTCTGATCCATCTTCGACGACTTTAAGAATATCACCAATTTGTACGCCGGAAATTTTACCTACGTTGAGATAGATTTTTTCTCCTCGAATAGCGGCAATACGGCCTTCCCAGGTAATATCGATTAAAGCGTCTTGAATTTGCGGGGTAAAATCGAGAAAAGCATCTTTAATTAAAATTTTTAGCAGCTCAGGATTACGCACAAAGAACTGATCATTCGCGACCCGTTCGACCACACGCTTATTGTCTTCTTCTAAAGTGACTGTTTTGACCGTGTTGAACACTTCACTTTCAGTTCTCACATTCACGATACGCATTCGCACGATCACTTCGTAAATCGTCGATATATTTCTGACTAAACCGATTTGATCAGCAGCATTCTTTAATTTGACATCGATAATCTGTCCTTCAAGTATCGAGGTGAATCCTTGTTTCTGTGATTCTTGTGCTATTTTTTTTAAATCGTATTCGCCATTTTTTATATATTTTTCCGGAGCGACTTTAAGTTGATCTAACGGAATAACGATGACTCCGGTGCTACGAATAAGATCATCAATAAAAGCTGTGCGGGCTTGCTCGCGAGCATCTGTAGGACGAGCTGATTCGTTTTTATCTAAGAATGGTAACACGAGAACACGTTTTTTAAGTTCACTGGGTTCATTTTTTACGCGATAATCGACATCTTTAATGGATTTACGAATCTGCAGAGGTTCTGGTTCTGTATTCGGAGATTTCGCTGTCATGATACAGCTTTGTAAGATTAAAAGTGATGCCGCTAAAATGAGTTTTGTCTTCATAGTACCTCTGATCATTAGAATAGCATCCCTCAATTAAATTTCAATAAAATCAGTACGTCCAAATAATTGTCGAGCCTCTTCAAAAAACGAATCTGAAATCTCAATATGCTGAGTCGTTTCTGGCGTCATTTCAACAAGACGATTGTCCATGTTAAACAAAAATTTGACTTCAGTTTGTCCTTTGAATTCATGGATCAAAGACTGAAGCTGAGCGTACTGATCTTCGGCTAAAAGATCTAAACGGAATGTTATGCGTTTCGTTTTTCGCAAAATATCATCAAAGGGCGCCACATTATCCACCAAAATTTTAACGGCGCCCTCATTAACTTCAAGAGCTCCGCCAATTAATAATGGTCGTTCATCTTTTAAATAGTGACCACACTTACTGAAAGTATCTGGAAAAATGACGAGTTCCGCTGTTCCCGATAAATCTTCGACTTTGGCAAACGCCATGCGGGTTCCTTTTTTCGTGATCATCTCTTTGTACTCGATGACTAAACCGGTGATCACCACGCGCTTTTTATTTTTATCGTTCGGTGGCCATGTTTTAGGTTCATCAACTTTTGGAGGCATGACGATCTGACTTAATTCAGCGATTGAATTTGAAGCCCATACTTTTGATAAGTTTTCAAAACCCTTCATCGGATGATCGGATAAGTAAAATCCAAGAACTTCTTTTTCTGCCGCTAAGGATTGAGCCCGAGTCCAAATTTTAACTTCGGGAAGTTTAATTTCCTCGACGTTATCGCCCATATCAAACATAGAAACTTGACCACTCAGTTTATCTTTTTGCGTTTCAACAGCGCGATCTAAAAATAAATTATAACCACTGAGGAGCTGTGCGCGGTGATAGCCGAAACCATCAAATCCGCCGGCTTTAATAGTTGATTCAATCACTTTTTTATTTACTCGGCGTAAATCAACATGATCAAAAAAATCTTGAAGCGATTTAAATTTTTGATCTGGTAATTTTTGACGAGCTTCGATAATGGCATCGACAGCAGCTTGACCTACGCCTTTAATTCCACCAAGTCCGAAATAAATTTCTTCGCCTTTAACAGAAAATAAATAGTCTGAAAAATTAATATGTGGAGCTTTGACCAGCAAACCACGCTTTTGAGCATCTTTAACATATTTTACAACTTTATCTGTATCCGATAACTCCGTCGATAAAAGAGCAGCAAAAAATTCAGCTGGATAATAATGTTTCACCCAAGCCGTTTGAGCCGTGATCACGGAATAGGCCGCGGCATGAGATTTATTAAAACCGTAGTCAGCAAATTTATACATGAGATCGAAAAGTTCATTGGCTTTGTCTTTATCATGACCGTTGGCTAAAGCGCCTTTCATGAAGCGGGCGCGGTGCTGATCCATCTCTTCTTTAATTTTTTTACCCATGGCACGACGGAGCATATCTGCTTCACCAAGACTATAGCCGGCGATAATCGCTGCGATACCCATAACCTGCTCTTGATAAACCATAATTCCATAGGTTTCTTTTAAAACGGTTTCAGTTTCAGGCAAAATGTATTCAACCGGTGATTCGCCATGTTTACGTTTCGTAAACTCAGGAATA
>CALMPX010000272.1 GCA_937871355.1 uncultured Bdellovibrio sp. | reverse complement strand
TATCAATGCCCAAGGGATTGATCCTCAAAGAATCGCACAAGAAATTGTGATTCAATTAGAAAAAGCAGACATCAATGAAGAAATCGTGCGTTTGAATGAACATTTAAAGAATTTTGAAAAAATAGTCGAACTTCCCATCGTCGAAGGTAAAAAACTTGATTTTTACACTCAAGAGTTACTTCGAGAGGTTAATACCATCGGTTCGAAAAGTCAGGTGTCGGGTATTACCGAATCTGTCGTTGAATCTAAAACGCTCATCGAAAGATTGCGTGAACAAGTGCAAAACATCGAATAACGTCGAGGTGTGAATATGGAAGAAACTCAGCAAAAAACTCGTCTGATTATAGTGGCCGCTCCCAGTGGAGCCGGTAAAAGTAGTTTTGTTGATCGTATCACTTCCGAAGACTCACGCATTCATGACGTTATCACTTATACCACGCGGTCGATGCGTCACCATGAAAAACCAGGTAAGCCTTATTATTTTATTTCGAAAGAAGATTTCGAAAAAAAACGCGCCTTGAATTTTTTTGTTGAATGGGCTCAGGTTCATACGAATCTTTATGGGACGTCCTATGAAGAGCTCGAAGGGGCTTGGAAACTCGGTAAGGTCGCGATTATGGACATTGAGATTCAAGGCATGAAGACCTTTAAATCGAAATTTCCGGATGCTCGGACTGTATTTATCCTTCCGCCCTCGATCGAAGAACTAAAGCGACGCGTTATCTTAAGGGACGGAGTTCCGCCGGTCGATTTGGATGTTCGCATGCAAAATGCTGAAAAAGAGATGGCCATCGCCCACGAATTCGACGTTCAGATCGTCAACGACGACTTTGAACGTTCTTTTGCAGAATTTAAGAAAATCATTGAGAATTGGCTAGCTTAGAGCTATACTAATCAATCGAACCCAAACGTTTTTATTTTTGGAGGTCCCTGTGGCTCGTGTAACCGTTGAAGATTGTTTAGACAAAGTTCCTAATCGTTTTGCTTTAGTTTTACTCGTATCAAAACGTTCAAAACAATTATTAAAAGGTGGAGAGTGCACAGTATCGACTCGTAATAATAAATATATCGTTAATTCTTTACGTGAAGTTGCTATCGGTAACGTGATCTTCGACACGAAAGTTGATCGTGAGATGGCCTTAGCGGATATGCTCAAGGATTTAAATAAATAATCTTTTCTCAAGATCCATAGGCTTAGGTCTATAATTTGATTTTTTAAAAAAACGAGCTGATAAAGCTCGTTTTTTCGTTTTAAAATAAGTAGATGAAAGAAACGGCTGTAGTAGAAGATCGATTACCACTTAAGACGCTTAAGACAGTCGATGAGCTCATTGATAAAATCAAAGCCTATTATCCTCAAGTTCCTGTCCACATTATTGAAAAAGCCTACGCCTTTTCTGAAAAAGCTCACGAAGGACAAATGCGTCGTTCCGGAGAGCCTTATATTACTCATCCTCTCAGTGTCGCGGGGATTTTAGCCGATCTTAAATTAGACTTAGATACTATTTTAACGGGATTACTTCATGACACCGTCGAAGATACCAGTGTCACATTGGAAGATATCAATCGTGAATTTGGTCCGACGGTGGCGGCTTTGGTGGATGGTGTAACTAAAATCGGTTTGATGAATTTTAGAAACAGTTTTGATAAACAAGGTGAAAATATTCGTAAGATGATCGTGGCCATGGGTAAAGATGTGCGCGTGGTTTTAGTTAAACTGTGTGATCGTCTTCATAATATGCGTACGTTGAATCATATGCCCTATGAGAAACAGTCGCGCATCGCTCAGGAAACTTTAGAAATTTATTGTCCCTTAGCTGGTCGTATTGGTATCAGTTCGGTGAAAATCGAACTCGAAGATTTGTGTTTTAAATATTCTCGTCCGGATAAGTACTATGAATTAGTTCAACTCATTCAAAAGACGGAAGCCGATACGGATAAATACATTAAAGAAGTGCATAAAAGTATTTCTGAAGTTTTAGCTAACACCACGATTAAAGATTATAAAATTTACGGACGATCAAAACATTACTGGTCGATTTATCGTAAAATGACTTCTCGTAATTTAGATTACGATCAAATTTTCGATGTCTTGGCTTTCCGTATTATTGTTAAAGACGTGGTCGAATGTTATTCTGTTTTAGGTTATATCCATTCTATTTGGAAACCGATTCCGGGTCGTTTTAAAGATTTCATTGCTATGCCGAAGTCAAATAATTACCAGTCACTTCATACCACAGTGATTGGGCCCGGCGGAGATCGTATCGAAATTCAAATCCGTACCGAAGAAATGCACTTGATCGCCGAAAAAG
>CALMPX010000271.1 GCA_937871355.1 uncultured Bdellovibrio sp. | reverse complement strand
AACATTCCAAAAAATTCAATGACTGAAGTTTTTTGATCAAAAGAAATATACTTTTCGAATTCTTGAATATCTGACGGCTTAAACTGGCGGTTAGCGGAAATAGAAAAATCGGCTCCTAACATCGTCTGAGCCCGTTCCTCCAAGTCGATTTTTAAACTATTTTGAAAAATCTGGACAGCTAAAAAACCGAAAGTTCCAATGAATAAGTTAAGAACTAAAAAAAAGTAAATCTTTTTTTGATAAACTAATTCTTTAAGACTAAATTTAAATGACCAAATTATATCTCGCACAGTTTTCCATCTTCTAGTTTTAAAATACGATCGCAACGATCAGCCAACAAGCGGTCGTGAGTAACCAAAACAGTTGTAGTTTTATGAGAACGAACTTGATCAAAAAATAAATCCATAACCTTTTTGCCAGTTTCAGTATCTAAACTACCCGATGGCTCATCGGCCAGTAACAATTGAGGCTTAGTAATCAAAGCCCGAGCAATGGCTAATCGCTGTGATTCACCGCCACTCAATTCGCCCGGGACATGATGCAAGCGATGCCCAAGCCCTACTTTTTGCAATAAATTTTCGGCTTCATCGGGTGAGATTTTTTTATTCTGAATATCTAAAGGCAATAAAACATTTTCTAAAGCCGTCAAATGAGAAACCAAATAATAATTTTGAAAAACAATTCCGATGTTCTCAGATCTAAAAGCGGTCAATTCTTTTTGACTGAGTTGAGAAATATCAATCTGATTAAAAACAATTTGTCCGCTGTCTGAAGTATCTAATCCTGCAAGCAAGCTTAAAAGTGTAGATTTACCACTTCCCGATGAACCTAGAACTGCGACAACCTCTGATGTGCCAATCGTCACATTAAGATCTTTAAGAATCTGAATGTGCTGCGCATCGAGATGATAGCTTTTGTTTAGATTTTTGATTTGAATACTCATTTGAACCAACTATTTTAAATATTGAATGATACTTTTATATATATTTTCAGCGACAATTTTATGACCTTTTTCGTTTGGATGAATTCCGTCAGTCTGGTTGAGATCACTTTTCCCAGCTACGTCATTAAGTAAAAAACCGGCTAAGGGAATTTTATTTTTCGTCGCGACATTTTTAAAGACGTTTTCAAACTTCGTAGTATAACTTTTAGTATAGTTCGGTGGCATATACAGCTGACCTAAAA
>CALMPX010000270.1 GCA_937871355.1 uncultured Bdellovibrio sp. | reverse complement strand
GCTTTGCTCATGTGAAATTGATTAATCGTATCATGGAATTGAACACCGGGATCGGCGCATTCCCAGGCCGATTCGCAAAGACTATTCCAAAGATCTTTGGCTTTGACTGTCTTATGAATTTTCTGAGTCGATGGATATTTTAATTTCCAGTCGCCGTCTTTTAAAACTTGCTGCATAAACTGATCAGTTACACGAACTGAATTATTCGAATTTTGTCCTGAAATCGTACGGTAAACTTCGCCGTCTAAAGATCCTTCATAGCCCGCACTAACAAGCACGCGCGCTTTTTTCTCTTCGTTCTTTTTCCATTCGATAAAATCGAGAATTTCCGGATGGTCCATATCTAAACACACCATTTTCGCTGCTCGGCGAGTCACTCCTCCAGACTTAATCGATCCCGCCGATTTATCAAAAATTTCCAAGAAGGAAATAAGGCCGGAGCTTGTCCCACCCGATTTTAAATTTTCAAAACGACTGCGCAGATTGGTGAAATTGGTTCCTGTTCCCGAGCCAAATTTGAACAGCATGGCTTCGGTTTTTAAGAGATCAAAGATGGATTCCATGCTGTCATCGACGGATTGGATAAAGCAAGCCGAAGATTGTGGACGCTTGTAGACATCCAAGGCTGGTTCGATTTTTTTATTTTTAAAATTGAAAGCGTAGTGCTGATCGCTCGCGGACTTTGCTTTGTATGTTTCTGAGAGTCCGCAGTTAAACCATATCGGAGAATTAAAAGCGAATTCTTGACGATATAAACCTAACTTAATTTCATCGATATACGTTTGAATTTCTTTTTTTGTTTTTAATATTTTACTTTGTTCTATCGCCGTTTTTAACCCATTCGCGATGCGCGAAACCAGCTGTCTCACTGATTTTTCATGACCTTTATAAAAGTATTTGCTCGCGACAATATCAACGGCAGTCTGCGACCAAAAGGCCGGCGCTTCGATATTTTTCATCTGAAAAATAACCTGGCCCTTAACATCTAGAATTTGAGAATCGAATTTTTTCCAGGGAACCATAGCTTCGATAGGTTTACTTTTAGCTTTCATTTAGATATTTTAAGCAATATATGAGTTCTAAAGCTATACATAACGTTTGATGACAAGTGATCAAAACTCGTATATACTGATTTACATGATAGAAATTTCCCAAACCGCAGCTAACAAATTAAAAAGCCTTAAGCTTGAAGAAGGACAGCCTGAAACGGCCGCTCTTCGTGTCGAAGTTAAAAAAGGCGGCTGCTCCGGATTGTCATATAAAATGAATTTTGATACGACCCCCAAAGAGGGCGATCAAACCTTTGAATCAAACGGTGAAAAGATCACTGTCGACGGACAAAGCTTACTTTATATCATTGGCATGACTCTGGATTACTCAGGAGGACTCAACGGTAAAGGCTTCGTTTTCGAAAATCCCAATGCGACTAAAAACTGCGGCTGCGGCTCAAGTTTCAACGTCTAGTCCGCGTTTAAATAAGAATTTTCGTCAATGAATTAGGTTCACAGAATTTTGATATTGCAGTCTCCAGTCTTCACAAGGGGTATGGATCAGAGACTCCACCATGTTAAATTTACACGTCTCAAAGCACATTATAAGGTCGCTTTCAGGAACCACGATTCATATTTCAAGCTCAAAACAGATCAAAACACACAGATAAAATCAGACACTTAAACAACATATAAAAATTACTTTTAAATTGATATGCCTGGACTTGCATCAGTTCATCTGACAACGTGCCGCATTATACAACAAGCCCTCAAAAGCTAGAAATGAGATACCCGTGGATAATACTCCTCAAAACGAAACCATTGAACCAACAAACTTGGAACCAAGAACAACCCCAACTGCAATGACAGTTGATGCGGCCTTGGATGCTGAGACAGTGGTTAATGATTTTGAAGAATTTGGTCTGTCAAAAGAGACCCTTAAATCGATCGAAAGAATGAAATACACGTCGGCTACGGCCATCCAAAAAGCATGTATTCCCTACTTACTCGATAATGTTTCTGACATAATCGCTTTAGCGAAAACAGGAACTGGTAAAACTGCCGCTTTCGGTATTCCTATGATCGAAAAAATTGATGCTTCCGGCGGACTACAAGGCCTCGTGCTTTGCCCGACTCGTGAGTTAGCTCAACAAGTCGCTTTAAATATTAAAAATATGGGCGATCAAAAAGGAATTAAAGTCGCAACTATTCTTGGTGGCGAATCTTACGATAAACAATTACGTGCATTAAAAGCTAATCCACATGTTGTCGTCAGTACACCAGGACGCTTGATCGATTTGATCGAACAAAAATTAATTAAATTAGCTGGCGTTAAATACTTCATCCTCGATGAAGCTGATGAAATGTTATCATTCGGCTTCCAAGATGCTTTAGAATCTATCTGGGCTTCGTTAGATGAAAACGCTGGTGGAAAAACTAAAGTTGAAGATAAACAATTCAATACGTGGTTGTTCTCAGCAACGATGAGCGAAAGTATCCGTAAATTAACTAAAAAATACCTCCATAATCCGCATGAAGTAAAATTAAACACGAAGATTGAAAAATCTAACGTAGAATCTTTTGCCGCGGTGATTTATGAAGAAGATAAAGTTGATGCGATCTCTTTATTAATCAAAAATGATCCTGAATTCTACGGAATCATTTTCGCAACGACTAAAAAACAAGTAGCTGAATTAGAACTATGTTTCAGAAACTTAGGTTTAGATGTTGATTCTCTTCACGGAGATAAAGTTCAAGCTGAGCGCACTCGTACGATTAATCGTATGAAAGCTAAACAAACTAAAATCTTAGTGGCCACAGACGTTGCGGCTCGTGGATTAGATATTCAAGATTTAACTCACGTGGTGAATTTCGAAATTCCTTGGGACACAGAAACTTACACTCACCGTATTGGACGTACCGCACGTGCTGGCAAAACCGGAATTGTTTGGACCATGGTTAAACCGAAAGAAGCTCCAGCGTTACGTCGTTTTGAACGCGCTTTAAATTTCGAATTTAAAAAATTAGTTATTCCAACGGTTGAAGACGTTCAAGTAAACCAAAAAGTAACTTGGTTGAAACAGATCGCACTCAAACCATTCCGTGAATCTGAATTTGCTAAATTTGAAAAAGCTTTAACTAAAATTGAAGACGATGCCGTTCAAAATTTATCAGTCGAAACTAAACAATGGCTGGTTCGTGCTTTCCAATATTTTGGACAAGGCGAAGAATTACAAATGAAACAACCTCGTTCATTAGAAATGCGTAAAAACGATAACTTCGGTTCTCGTGATGGCGGCGGTGATCGCGGTGGTTATAGCAATGACCGCGGTGGCGGATTCAATCCCGGTGGACCACGTCGTAGTTTCGGAAATGACCGCGGTGGTGACCGTGGTGGTTACTCTCGTGATGGTGGCGGCTTCAATCCCGGTGGACCTCGTCGTTCATACAATGGACCTGCGGGATCTGGTGGCGGTGGTCGCTGGAGTCGTAATGATGGCGCTTCAGCTGGTGGCGGATATTCGGCTGATCGCGCTCCTCGCGCTGAAGGCGGATATTCTGCCGACAGAGCTCCGCGCTCTGAAGGTAGCTACGCTCCTCGCTCATCGACAAGTGCTCCGGGCGGCTCTCGCGGCGGTCGTTTCGACGGGCCACGTGATAGCGGTTCAGGCGGAGGATCACGTTTCGCTAGCAACGAAAGCGGAGCGAAATCTCGTTCGCCTTTCCGACGTGCAAAAAGAGAAGAATAGTTTTTATTTTAAAGAATTAAAAAATGGAAAGCCTCAACTGAAAAGTTGGGGCTTTTTTTTGGAGATAAAATAAATGAAAAGAACTGAACATAAAACAAAGCGACTGATTATCCGACCACTCAAAATAAGCGATTATAAAACATGGTATGATGCTCACGTTCACGGTCTGCCACAGCAGTCGAAATGGGATCGAGGCCCCTACGCTCCTAAGGAATGTAGCTTTAAGATTTTCAAAGACATTCGTCAGGAATACAGCGATTTAGCTCGCAAAGACGATTACTATCGTTACGGCGTATTTGAGAAAAAATTGGGAACACTGATCGGCCTTATTGATTTTAATATTTACGATCGAGGGAATTTACAATTCGCTAACTACGGCTATCGTATTTACAATCGCCACTGGGGTCATGGCTACGGGCAAGAAGCCGCACTGGCCGGATTGAAAATTGGTTTCAAAGAATTAAAACTGAATCGTTTAGAAGCCGCGATCAATCTGGATAATAAAAAGTCGATCAAAATGGTCAAAGCCTTAGGAATGAAAAAAGAAGGAATTCGTAAAAAATTTTGGTATGAAGATAATCTGTGGGTCGATCATTTGATCTACGTGGCGACCCCGGAAGATATCGGAATGAAATCACAAAAACCATTTAAAAAATAAAATAGATAGATCTTCAATTCTGAACTTCTAATCCTAATTTTAACGAAAAGTCAGGATTAGAATATCTATTTTAAGAAGATATTCTTTTTATTTTTATTTTCTTATAACTGGCTATTCAAAAATTAGAATTGATATGAGTTATGATGAATGAGTAAATCATACCTAACTAAGACTTTAAACTAATTAGGATCACTAAAAGTACGATCGCGCATGACCTTACTTTCATCTAAATGAGTGGGAATCGCCGATCCGTTGACTTCAGAGGTTTGGTAGCTGCCGTCTCGGATTTTAGATGTTTTGAGTTTCATGTCGATCATGCAATTAAAACCAAGCTGAGCTGTAATAAAAGCTAATTTTAAAGTGGCTTCCGGCACATCCACGCAGCTTTTGACTTCAATAACGGGTTCTAAACGCTTAAGAAGCCGAGTTTCTTTAGTTTGCGTGATATCGAAAACACGAATTTCTTTAGCTTCGGCCAATAGATTTTCGTATTTTTCGATTTCGGGCATAACATCAGTCGTATAACAATTTAAACAATAAGTCGAAGAGGCTTGAAGTTTATTTGGAATTTGTGGAGCGTATCGAAATGTTGATTGATCCACAAAGTCGGTGCACGATTTACAAATAGCAGCGTGGCAAATCCCACACTCGAGAGTGGACTTTTTCGTAGTACATACGGCACATTTCGACATCTTAACTCCAATACAATTCCGGATACGGTACGGCGTCCTTAGGACTTCTTTTGGAACGCGATGGGACCTAAGAAATCAGCTTTGCCCAGGTCTAAACCATTATTTCTTAAAATGGCATAAAAAGTTGTCGCGTGAAAATAAAAGTTCGGAATGGCTTGCTGAAGTAAGTAATCTTTACC
>CALMPX010000269.1 GCA_937871355.1 uncultured Bdellovibrio sp. | reverse complement strand
TGTGACTGCGTTCTTAGTTAAGATCGCCTTCAATGCAGATATTGATTCCAAACTTCTTTTGCGCTCAGCCCTCACCAATGACTTCAGTTCCACCGCGGCTTTAATTAAACAGGCGACAGATCAATTAGGCTACGGATCACTTTTTGATTTTAATGGTCATGTCAATCGCACGAAAAAATTTATTTCCGAACTCATTACAGCTGTGGATGAATTAAAAACCAGTCATCGGGTCAAATGGTGGCAAACACACACGGTTCCAAAAAATATTAAATATCTTTCTATTAATGCCGCTATGGCTGATCCGCTTAAATCGGATATTGAAAAAGAAATTTATAACGCCAATGTCGGCTATAACAATTCAACCGATGATGCTCTCCTTCAAGTTCTTCGCCGAGATTTTGAAAAATCATCAGGTTACGCACTGAATGACTCTCAAGTCGGGCTTCACCAAAGTTTATTTCTTCCTGCTTTAATTGAAACACTCAACCCTCAGAATGCGGGACTTCATATTGAAACTTTAGGACTTCTACAAACTCATCACTGGGCCGTGGTTGTACGTAACGTTAATGCCATGCATGACGGACGAATGAATGCCTTCCCTCGTGAAGACGTTCTGATGAGCTTAGTTGCTTATTTAAATCAGTAGTTTTCCGAACCTTTAGTCAGTCAAATGAATATCTTGAATTTTTCATCCATTTCCCTTATCTTTTAGTTCGTCCATTCTTTAAGACTTGTTTTAAACAGTGGACGACCATTTAACTGATTTCTCGTAAGGTTTGCTTTACAGAGATCCCATACCGCAAAGAATGTTTTTTAACGTTCTTGCAAGGAGTTCCTATGCCATCAAACAACAGTTCCCGTCAGGCGGCGTTTCACTCGGCCATTCAAACTAAAGACATGATCATTAACAAAATTACAGACCAACACGGGCGCGAAGCGGCCATTTCAGAATACTTTGGCTGCATGACTTTTGGTTTATCTCAAATGCGTGAAAAACTTCCCAAAGATGCCTACAGCAACTTACTTAAAACATTGGACCACGGTAAAAAACTTCCGAAAGAAACGGCGGAAGCCATCGCCTCTGCCATCAAAGAGTGGTCCGTTTCAAAAGGCGTGACTCATTTCTGCCACTGGTTTCAACCGATGACCGGGACTACGGCCGAAAAACATGACGCTTTCATTTCCATTCAACACGCCCATCATTCAGAACTTAAAGTCATTGAAAAATTCTCAGGTGGACAACTGATCCAAGGTGAACCGGATGCCTCTTCATTCCCTTCCGGAGGAATGCGCTCCACTTTCGAAGCGCGTGGTTACACCGCTTGGGATCCCTCTTCACCTTTATTTATCGTCGAAGAAGCTAATGGACGCACGCTGTGTATTCCGACAGTATTCTTTGGTTACCACGGCCAAGCTTTAGACAATAAAACCCCTTTATTAAGATCCATTGAATCTTTATCAACTTCTGCTTGTGAATTTTTAAAACTGATCGGCGATGTTGATGTTAAAAAAATTCAAGCCACACTGGGTATCGAACAAGAGTACTTCCTCGTTGATAAAAACTTTGTTGCTTTAAGACCTGATTTAATTATGACAGGACGCACATTAGTCGGATCAGCTCCAGCTCGTGGACAACAATTAGAAGATCATTATTTCGGTGCTATTCCTTCTCGGGTAAAACAATTCATGCAAGAAGCCGAATTCGAACTTTATAAATTAGGTGTGCCCGTTAAAACGCGCCATAACGAAGTAGCTCCTAGCCAATTCGAATTAGCTCCGATCTTTGAAGATTTAAATATTGCTTCAGATCATAATTTGCTCACAATGGAAGTTTTAAAAAGAACGGCTTTAAAACACGGAATGGTTTGTTTACTTCATGAGAAACCCTTTGCCGGCGTCAATGGTTCGGGAAAACATAACAACTGGTCTATGGCCAATGACAAAGGGGAAAACCTTTTAGAGCCAGGAAATACACCTCATCAAAATTTGCGTTTCCTCGCTTGCCTAGCGATCACACTGAAAGCTGTTTACGACCACGCGGGCCCACTCAGAGCCTCCATCGCTAGTCCTGGAAATGATCATCGCCTTGGAGCAAATGAAGCTCCACCAGCGATCATTTCGGCGTTCATCGGTGAGCTCTTAGAAAATATCTTGAACTCGATCGAAGGTGGAAAAGCTTTAAAAGCAACGGATCAGCAGATTATTGATTTAGGTGTTTCACAAATTCCTAACGTTTCTAAAGATTATACCGATCGCAACCGGACAAGTCCGTTCGCATTCACCGGAAATAAATTTGAATTCCGTGCCGTTGGTTCTTCTCAGAACTCATCCGTTCCGATGACGATCTTGAATGCCGCTGTCAGCGCCAGCTTCAAGGAATGCACGGCTCGTTTAAAAGAAATTCTTAAAAAGAAAAAACGTGACGAAGCCATCATGGAATTAGTTCGCCAAGTCGTTAAGGAAACGAAAAGTATCCGCTTTTCTGGCAATGGCTACTCAGATGAATGGAAAGTGGAAGCGAAAAAACGTGGCCTTCCGATATTAAGTACAACTCCAGAAGCTCTCAATGTTTTCAAAGACAAAAAAGCCATGCAATTCTTGATTTCAACTCATGTCTTATCAGCCGAAGAAATCGAAAGTCGTTATCATATTGCGGTCGAACGTTATATTAAAACATTAGAGATTGAACATTTAACTTTAATTGAATTAACTCAAACTTACGTTTTACCCGCTTTAGAGAAACAAATTCATTCTTCTTACAAAGTGAATGAATCGATCACTTCAAAAACTACTCAAAAAGTTTTTGAAAACAGATTGAAAGAAATGAACGATGTCTTAGGTTCTGTTCTGACTGAACTTGAAAAATTTCAAAATCTTTTAACCAAGTCTCAAGGTATTTCGAGCGAAGATAAGCGTATGTTTGACATTGTTAACCATGTTCAACCAGCCAGTTTTAAACTGCGTGATGCCTGCGACATGGCTGAACGAGTGGTGGCGGATGATATATGGCCATTACCTAAATACCGCGAAATTTTGCTAGCTAATTCATTAACGTAACAGAAGCCACGACTCATTATAAAATCTAATCCTGATTTTTCTTTAAAATCAGGATTAGATTTACATTAGGTACTTACCATTTTTCTTGTCGGACCGCTTTTTTC
>CALMPX010000268.1 GCA_937871355.1 uncultured Bdellovibrio sp. | reverse complement strand
TAACTGCCTTTTGCGGTGACATAAGTTAAATAACCCGTGGTTAAAGATTTATCCTTGTTTTTCAATGGCAAAGTGATGTTAAACGGCAGTGGGAATGAGGCTTGACTAGGGAGTGTTAAGTAAACGGCTAGGGCGTTAATCCCTATGTAAAGATGCAATTGCATGTTGTTACTCTGTGGAAACTGAAGCGCCAAGCTCGGTAGTTCATTTTTTCCCGCAGGCATTGAAGGCAAATCTTCTCCGCTGGGAAGTTTCGCGGGATTAACTGTGCTTAAACCTTTTAAGACATATTTAAGTGGGACGCGGATAGCCATTTTCATTTTACCGGTTGAATCGAAAATGGGACCAAACTTAATGTCAGGGTATTGAGTAAAAGCTCCACTCGGATTAAAAATTAAACCTGTTGGAAGTGGAACCATGATTATAAAAACACCATTGGTTTTATCAAAATCAAAGGCCAAGGCGCCGTTGAAACCTAACAAACCTGATCCATCTTGAACTTTGCCGGTAATATCGAGCGAATCAATATTCGGCGCCGGAGTGCTGGCTGTGCCATTATCGCCGGTACCGCTCGAAGTGTTAGTGCTTGATGAACCTTGATTTGTTTGGGATTGAAAAGATTTCGGAGAACATCCTGAAGCGAAGCTCGCAATAATCAATGAGGCTAAGACAGTCGTCAGGATTAAATTTCTATTTTTATTGAGTGTTTTAGTCATATATTATTCCTCGTGAACCTTCTTTCGGACGTTGGTCTAGTCCGCTTTAATTTCGGTTTATTTGAAAAAAAGATCGACAGAATAAAATAAAAAAAGAGACCTTTCGGTCTCTTTAAAAATGCTTTTTTATATTTAACTTCATTAGCCGATGAGTTTCAAAGCTAACTGGTTATTTTGATTCGCTTGTGTTAGCACCGCTGTGCCGGCTTGTAGTAAAACTTGGCTACGAGCCATATCAGCTGTTGTTGCGGCCATGTCTGTATCACGGATACGAGAATTAGCTGCAGCTAGATTTTCTTCAGTGACGGCTAATATATCATAAGTCGAAGTTAAGCGAGTTTGAAGTGCGCCGATTTTCGCTCTCATGGTATTGACCTTCGTACCGGCGTATTCGATAGCATTAATCGACTCTCGAGCGCTCTCTTTTGATAAGTGATTCACGTCAGTTAATCCTAATCCTTCTAGTGTGGCCACGTTTTCTCCTCCTGGAAACGAGATCGAATCGCGTTCCGTATTTAATAAACCAACTTGGAATTCAAAGGTAGGCGTTGACCCATCTAATAATTTTGTCGTGTTCCACGATGCTGTTCTTGCTGTTCTTTCAATTTCCTGTTTCAACTGTTGTACCTCGGTGTCGATAATAGCTCGTTCGTTTTCCCCAACCGTATCGGAAGCGGCTTGAATCGAAAGTTCACGTATACGTGTGAGTATATTTGAAACTTCGCCTAAGCTGCCTTCCGCTGTTTGGATCAGTGAAATGGCGTCATTGGCATTTCGTTTAGCTTGGCCGGCAGATCTAATTTGAGCTTTCATATTTTCTGAAATAGCCAAACCGGCCGCATCGTCAGCCCCTCTATTGATACGATAACCACTAGCAAGTTGCTCAGAAGCGCGAGCCATTGTACGTTGCGAGTTGGATAAATTCCTTTGTCCATTGATCGCGGCAACGTTTGTTGTAATACGTAGTCCCATTTGTAAACTCCATTTTTAAATTTTTAAGATATAAATAATTTCATAAGTTTCCTCCGTGAGTGAGATCCGTTGCATCCGAGCATTGATCTATAATAATTGGTCTATTGTTTCTTCCTTAATATTTTAATCGTCCTTAAATTTCTTCCTTGAGACCCTCCTTATTGAGAATGAGAGTTGCGTCTTGCAGCTCATGAGTTGAATATGTATAGACTGGATCGGATCTGACTGTAGTCATCTTGACAGGACAAGAGCATAGTTTTTCAAGAATGAAAAAAAGGAAAGTTTCAAAGGAGAAACGGCATAATAATAACAGAAAAAACATCGCTGTTAGTCGTGAAAAATAAGTATGTTAGTCGAGAGAAGCGAGATGTAGGTCTACGATAATTTCTTAAAAAATATTTTTCATGAGTCAAAAAAATGTCAAAAAATATTTAATCTATTTCAAGAAGCCGACAAAAAGCGACTGTTCCAGACAGGTTGTAGGACTGGGTTTGTGCGTCTTTGCGGTGTTCGATGGTATTGTTGCCGAGCGTACATTTTTGATGAATGAAAGAAAAATGAGAGCAGTCTTCGCATGAAATAGGAAATTTATATTTCAGGTAATCACTTCCAGAAATGCTTTCCTTTTTAATCGATCTTTTTAGACGTCGAGGTGTGCTCATTGAGTTATTTTCTTTCCGCTATCTTGACAAGATAGATATATAAACCATATTCAACTCAGGTGGTATGAAATTATGAGCAAAGATATTCAAAAAATGACTAAAAAAAGCCAAGAAGCCATGCAGGCGGCAGCCAAGCTTGCTGAGGCGACTAAAAACTCGGTCGTCGAGCCCGAGCATTTACTCCTAGAATTGGTTGAACAAGAAAATGGCTTGGTGCCTCGTATTCTACAGTTAGCCCAGGTGAACCATTCGTTGGCCATCGCTGAGCTCAACACAGCCATTCAAGCCTTCCCTAAGCTTTCACAAAAACAAGAAAATACTTTTGCGGGCTCTCGTTTACAAAAAATATTTCAAATCGCCGAAGCAGAGGCCGCCAAACAAAACGATGAGTTTATTTCGACGGAACATTTTCTGTTGGCGACTTTTGGTGCTCAGGATACGGCGCTTAATAAAATATTAAAAAACATCGGATTGGATCGTTTTAAAGTTGAAGAGGCTCTGAAGAAAATCAAGGGTAATAACAAAGTCACCAGTGACGAGCCGGAAAATCAATATGAAGTTCTAAAAAAGTACGCCAAGGATCTTACGTTTTTAGCTCAAGAGGGAAAACTTGATCCCGTTATCGGACGTGATGAAGAAATTCGTCGAGTGATTCAAGTCTTATCTCGCCGAACTAAA
>CALMPX010000267.1 GCA_937871355.1 uncultured Bdellovibrio sp. | reverse complement strand
AGACAGTTATAAAAATGACGACAGTTGGTTTTTTTAAGACTTAGGTCCTCTGCTAAGGTCATTAAAACTTGTATAGACTAAAAAAGCTATGAAAAAAATATTATCCACCGTTGTTGTCACTCTCGTATTTGTTGTATTTTTTGGCGTTACTGAATCTGCACGAGCTTATGACTCCTATCAGTCTTTTCGTGCTCGTCCCATCAGTTTAAACGTGGATTTTCAATATTTTAAAACGGATACTAATTTCATTGCTGATGGTGGCAAATCCACATTGCTTCCAGGGCATAATTTTCAAAATATGAACTTTAGCCCCAAAATTCGTTGGCAGTTCGGTTCAGATTTTGCGCTTTTAGGTGGCTTTAACTATGGCTATTCAGAATCAAATGATAATGCATTTTCAAGAAAAAACTCCTTAATCAATAGAATTGATTTGGCCGCTGAATATCAATTTTTAAGTGATGCGTGGATGAAAATTTTTGGCCGACTGAGCTACGCACATTCTCTCGAGAAAATTGATTATAGCGGCGATGCTGTTTTGACTTCAAATGGAGCCTCCGAGATTTACCCCGAAATTATTCTGAATATGGACTTTGTAGGTGGCATTTATACTTTCATAAAAGGGGGTATTAATGTTCGCGGAGAAGGACTTTCAACGTTGGGAACATACGGTGTGGGATCCGAATTAAGATTTTCCAGTTTTGGTCTCGGAGCTTCTATGTTGGGACAACTCACAGTCAAAGAAGATGATAACACAAAAAGTTCTAGTTACCGCGATACGCTGAACAATCGTGTTGATGGGGGAAGTAAAATTTTTAATGCGATCAATCCGAATTCACATAATTTAGAATTGAATTTAAATTTTTTAATGCATCGTCAATCACAAATCAAAGTTTATGCCGGAACCACCGTAGTGGGATCGAATACCGCGTCGGGATATTATGTCGGAACAAATCTAAATTGGGTATTTGATTATACACCGTCGATCAGCGTTCCGACCAAAAGTGCGCCTCGCCGCAAAGAGCCTGAAGTTTTATTTAAAGAAAAAACCGATGATGGCGTGAATCAAGATTATTTTAAACCCGTGACGCCGGTGGCGCCTGAATACATTCAACAAATTGAAGGTTCTCAGAAAAATCTACAGCAAACAACCGAACCTGATCCGGATGAAATGATTCAAACTAAAAAGGTTCCCACGAAAACTAAAGGTTATAAAATTAAACTCAGAAGAGCGAAACAGAACTGATGAGTCATATATTAAAACTTCGGCACGAGATCGAAAAGCTCCATGAGGATCTTCTGAAATTGATCTTGAAACGTAAAGATTTAGTTGATCAAATTTGGCAGCTTAAAAAAGACAGCCATCTTGAGATGACGGATATCAGCCGTGAGAAAGCCTTGATCGAGCAGTTCGACCATTGGCCCGAGCTCAAAAATGACCCGGCATTAAAAGATTTCTACCATAATGTTGTAAAAAATATCATCGCCGAGAATAAGAAGTACGCTAAAAAGTCTTAAGGCTACTCAAATCGCCCCTTTCCGGGTAGAAGTTCTCTTTATGAAGCCTCAAGATTTCGAGCTTTTATTACCTGTTGGCCATAAAGAAATGGCTTTGGCGGCCATCCATAACGGAGCCGATGCGATTTTTATTGGTTTTCCCGGATTCAATGCCCGCGGCCGCAGTTATGATCATGAAATAGCTGAACTCCAAGAAATTATAGAAACATGTCATCTTTACGGCGTGAAAGTTAATCTCGCGTTCAACATTGTTATTTT
>CALMPX010000266.1 GCA_937871355.1 uncultured Bdellovibrio sp. | reverse complement strand
CTTGTCCACTCTGAATATCAATCAAAGCTAATTGTGGTAATCCATAATAATCAAAAAGTTTTTCATCATTTTTGTTATTAAGTGTATCGCGCTTTTCGTAGGTACTGCTCTGACCCGTTTGACCTTGAGACTCTTGAATACTGGGTCCCACCGGAGCCTCTTTAATTTTCGGAGCCGGTCCTAAATTTTTAGGCACTAACTTAACTAATATATGTTTTTGATCAGGCATCCACTGCGCTTCATAACCAAGCATCGGATTTAAAGTCACACCAGATATTTTCGAAATTTTTGCGCTCTGAGCATCACCAATCCAAAGCTCAACGGCATTTTCTGTCGTATTGCTAAAGAAAAAATGTTTTCCATCGGCGCTCCAGGTGGGCTCTTCGGCGCAGATAATTTTTTTCATATCGATATTTTTTTCGCTTCCGTCAGAGACTTTCACGATAGAAAATTGCCGTGCACAAGCGGCTATACCGTAACCTCCGGGCGTATCATGACGGCTCCGATTTCGTGGTTCTAAGCGAACGCCAGCTAAACGTAAAAAAGGTTCAGCAACTTTTTCAATCGAAGGGTAATCTTGCATGGCCACCAAAAGTATCCGATCTTTTGTCGGGCTCATCATAGGATAAGGCGGCGACGGCGCTCGCATAATATCTAAAATACCCTGCGCCGGCTGGTTGTAACCCGTGGATTCTTTGGGTTCAGCTTTGACTTGAAAACCAATTAAACAAAATCCAAAAACAAGTACGAATGCTTTCATTTTATAAGACATAATAACCCTTTTTTTGTTGAAACGATAAATAAGCATGTCTTGATAAAAGTCGAAAATCAAATTTGTTATGAGGTGTCTAGGCCATTTTTTGCTGATGACCAACAGTTAGACGATAGTAAGGCGTCTATTCCTATATAAGTCATTACAGTTAAGGTCTATCACGGTTCAAAGATTGCTCTAACTGGCTATATAAAGGAATATTTTATGAAATCATTTTTATCTTTTTTATCTTTAATCACACTAACGACGATAGCTCACGCCGGTGGATACATGTGCGTCGGCGGTGATCTTTATAAGCCCGACGGCACGAAAGAATATGTTGGCACTTCTGTTTGTGAAAATGCAAAGTTTGGTAAAAAATATGCCTGTGTGGGCGGAGATCTTTACAAACCTAACGGCACGAAAGAGTACGTTGGAAGTTCGGCCTGTGAAAAAGCGGTCATCAACGGAGGTTTCGTTTGCATAGGCGGAGATCTTTACAAAGAAAACGGCACGAAAGAGTACGTTGGAAGTTCAGCCTGTGAAAATGCAAATATTAGCAAAGGTTATGCCTGCGTCAGCGGAGATCTTTATTTACCAAATGGCACTAAATCGTGGGTTGGAAATGATGCGTGCAAAAGTGCTAAACTCAGCAAAACTTACGCTTGCGTAGGCGGCGAGTTTTTTAAACCCAATGGCACGAAAGAGTGGGTTGGAACTTCAGCGTGCGAAAAAGCAAAAGTCGGCAAAGGTTACGCCTGTGTAAGCGGAGATCTTTATAAACCCGAAGGCACGAAAGAGTACGTTGGAGCTTCGGCCTGCGAAAAAATGAAACTTTAAGATATTTAATAAATGAGAATATTATCGATGCAAATTGACTAAACCCACGCGTTCAAACTTTTTAGAACCGTCTTTAGCTTCATAGTAATTCCCGAAAAACTGATCGTGAATAGCATTATAATACATTTGGAAATAACATTCGCTTCCACAGGTTTCAACCATATAGGCATAAGGGTCTTCAGCTAATAGAGACACATGACGAAGTTCGCCGCGACCCGAGGCCTCGTTATGACCTTTACCGCCTCCATATATCCTAAGATGGAACTCTGTCAGTATAGGTTTTCTCTGTAATTAGGTATTAATTCCCAACTCACATTACGCGCTTCACGCTTTTTATCAAAAAATTTTATTTCACCAACAAAAGAGCCTTCAATTACTTTCATTTGTTGCTGTTCAACAGGATTTCCGCCAGCTACAGCGACTTTAGGATTCTCGATTAAGGCCTTATCTAAAGCTTCATTAATTTGCGCTTGTGAGTTCAAGTTACGAATGAGTTGGCTTTTTCCCTTAAGACTGTCACTGATTGAAGCTTGCGGTTCAGGTACCGCTTGCGCCGTCGTTGGCGCAGATTCCGCAATTTTTGTAGCTTCAGTTTTACGATTAACACTTTCAGGATCTAAACTTTTAACTTCGACATCATTGATCGGCATTTTTGCCGCTTTAAATCCAATGTCGGCAAGAAACAAAAGCATCACTTTACCTAGAAGTTCATCCGCCTTCTCATATTTTTGTTTGAGATCTTTAATCTTCGTATACTCAAGATATTCATTCTGACTTATCGAAATGAGATCATTTTTCGCTGCATTCAAATTTTCACATAGAGCCGGCTTTTCCACAGAAATAGAAGTAGTTATTATTTTATTTGTTATAAATCCTGCGACAAATACGACGAGCACTATAAAAAAATTTTTAATCATAGGCATAAAATAAATGATAACTTATTAAATGTATTCAAAATAATAGACTTATTACCAGTAACTCTATTTTTTATATTATCGCAATAAATCCGTTAACCTATTGAAAATACTTATGATTCAATCCCTATGCTTTCGCATTCCGCTCGACTTCAAACAGGACCACCAAACTATGACAGAAATCATATCTTAATGCCGCCAATATGCTAACTTATAGAAAAGGTGGTTCTATGAATTTTAAACTGAGTTTAATTTTATCTCTTACGCTACTAGTAGCATCTTGTAAAAATCCTCCGACTAAAACGGATGAAGTTGATTATGGATTTAATCCGCCGCCGACCTGGCATTCCTCAATGAATAATTTAAAACAAAATATGCTGAGTCTTCAACCCTACATTTTTAATTCAAATAAGTTTAAAGATGCAAAAAACTATTCCTTCCTTCAAAAAAATATTCATGAGCTGGCGGTCGAGGCATCGAACGTTAAACACAGTCCTATGATTAAAAATTTAGATCCAACAACTCGCTTTGTGGCCGCTCAGTTTTCAGAGGAATTACAGCGCGCCGATACAAATTTTAAAGAGGGCTGGGCCGAATATTCACGGTCTCAATTGGTCAAAGTAACGAGTTATTGCCTAGAGTGCCACACGCGCATGAATCAAGGGCCTTCCTTCAAAGCGGACCAAGACAATCAGGTTTTTGTTAAAACACTGCCTGTGATTAATCAAATTGAATTTATGATCGCCTTTCGTGAATTTGATGCAGCCTTCAATTTAGTCTTGAAAGATCTCAAAGAAATCAAACCGGACATCAGAATCGAAAATAAAACAGATACTATAGCTAAATTAGGTTTACAAATTGCAGTGCAATTTATGAATGATCCGGCACGAGCCCATCAAATTACTCAAGCCATTGATACGAATCCGTCGCTTCCAAATTATTTAAAAAAACCAAATCAGCTTTGGAAAAAATCAATCGCAAATTGGGAATCGAACGTCGGTGGCCGAAAGCTTTCCGATGTGCGCGCTTTAGTTAAAAACCGTATCAGCGAAATTGAAGATATGCGAGCGATTCCCATTTTACTTAATTTATTGTCTGAAAATTTAAATCAGAACGAACTGGGCGAAGTTTTGCTTTTAACCGGTCAAAGCTATGATGAATTACACCCTTTTTCGACACTGGCTCTGCATGAAAATTATTACGAATCGTGTATTCACAAAGCTCCAGAAACCTCATGGGCAAAAATTTGCCTGAGCAAATATTCAGATTCGATCATCATGGGATATTCTGGTTCGAGTGGTACAAACATTCCAAAAGATGTTAAAGGTCATTTAGAATCACTGAGAAATATTATTAAGTCACAAAATAAAAAATAGGAAAAAGTGGCAAGGAAATATCTCCTTGCCACTTTAACAAAACTTAGTTTTTTTGGTAAATCAATCGACAGATTCTTTTTCCAGAGCTCACGCTCATTTTATCTTCAAAATGCAAAATATCATTTTTATCGAATTGTTTTAGAATTAAATCAGGACTAAAAGCCGAATAGAGACGTCCATCTGTATGACGAGCATCTTCTTTTTCCGTGACTCGCCATGAAAGATATAAAATTCCATTATTTCTAAGTATTCGTTTTAAATTTTGAATAGCTGGAATAATTTGTTCTTTAGATAAATGCATGATGACAGTTTCACAAAGTACATTATCAAACTGATTATTTATCTGGTTGAGTTCAGGCAATATAGCTTTCGAAAATTGAATATGTGGATAATTTTGAGAAGCAATTTCAAGTAGATTATCTGAATAGTCAAATCCAAAGACCTTACAACCATTTTGACTTAACCAATTTGCATCTCGACCATTGCCACAGCCAATATCTGCCGTATCTCCGTTTAAATTAAAAAACTTTTTTAGAATTTCGTACATATCTGAAGGTTCAGGCTGAGCGAGCCAGTCTTCACTGTAAGACTGAGCGTGATTTAAATAAGCTGATAAAGTTTTTTTATCCATAAATCCATTCGTTTTAAGTCATCACTCAACTTGCAGCCAGATTTCATTTCGACGTAAAAACCAAAGCTGAAAGGGTGAATTATATCGAGCCAAAGAAGGCTCACCCATGGTCTTTATGTTATCTTTTTTCAACTCAAGTTTAAAGCTTAATAGTTTTTCCTCGTATCGAGATTCTGACCAAGACCCCGAGTAGGTGTAAACCGCGACTCGGCGACCCGGTAATTCGCGCAATTGGACCTTCGAATCATCAGGAACTGGTAAAGTATCTAGGGTGTATTTTTGGGGCATGGTGAATTGCACTACAAATCCCGACTTGTCTTTGATTTGAGTGACCGGCGCCGTCATTTCTATTTTCTCAGAAACCGCTTCTTGATTGACCGGAGCGGTCATAGCTATTTTTGTTTTCGTTTTATTGGCTCCAAAAATATATCCAGCCAGAATTCTAAACGCTTGGTTTCCAGCCTTTTCAAAATCAGAATCAATTTTTGTTTCTGCGACCAGTATCGGACCATATTTACGAATTTCATATTCAGATGTTTTTGACTCCACTGTGTACTTTGGTTCTTCGATGGCCAT
>CALMPX010000265.1 GCA_937871355.1 uncultured Bdellovibrio sp. | reverse complement strand
TGCAGACTCTCCTTTGCTCAACAAATCATCCGACACAGAATCTCCTCAATTAACAGGTATTGATAATTTAGAGCGCTCCATGCGTAAAGCGATTGAAAACCAAGTCTCAGACATGGAATCGAAATTAACTATTTTAGCCTCGACCGGTTCAACCGGTCCTTTCATTGGGTTATTCGGAACGGTTTGGGGCATTATGAATTCATTCCAGAAAATTGCTCAAACAGGAAATGCCAGCTTAGCCGCCGTGGCCCCGGGCATCTCGGAAGCGTTAATTACAACGGCGATTGGCTTAGCTGCAGCTATTCCTGCCGTGATTATTTACAATAATTTTGTTTCCGTTATCAAAAAAGAAGAAACTTCCTTGAATAATTTCAGTTTCGATTTTCTTAACATTGTAAAACGTAATTTCTTTAAAAATTAATTAAGGCAGTTTTAATGGGAATGAATATACCAAACAAAAGTTCAAAAATGGCCATCAGCGAAATCAATGTGACGCCATTCGTGGACGTTATGCTGGTGTTGTTGATTATTTTTATGGTGACGGCGCCGATGATGACCCAAGGAATTGATGTTAATTTACCTAAGACAGCCTCTTCAGGAGTTGAACTGAATGAAAAGCCTTTTGTCTTGTCGATCAGTGCCGATGGAAAAATTAAAATAGCTGAAACGAATATTTCTATCGCGGACCTTAAAGGAAAACTTTCAGCTATTTTCAAGGATAAGAAAAATAAACAAATTTATATTCAAGCCGATAAAAAAGTCGACTATGGCGTCGTCGCCGAAGTCATGGGCGAAACCCGATCAGCTGGCATTTTTAACATTAGCCTGATTACCTTACCTAAGGAATAATTTGAAACTGAGCCGCGGACTTATCTATTCTATAATAGCTCATATTGTTCTCGTTGTAGCGATGATCGTTCAAGTGGTATTTTATCCCAGCGAGGCTTTAGATTTATCACGGGCTATTCGCGTAGACATGATTGATCTGCCTGACAAAGTCATCTCTCAGCCGATTC
This sequence comes from uncultured Bdellovibrio sp., assembly GCA_937871355.1. Taxonomy (GTDB): domain Bacteria; phylum Bdellovibrionota; class Bdellovibrionia; order Bdellovibrionales; family Bdellovibrionaceae; genus Pseudobdellovibrio. The sequence continues at coordinate 3,111 of CALMPX010000265.1, read as the reverse complement.
CCGAAGATAAAACCAAACTGCCGGAAAAGAAAATCGTAGAGCCTTCTCCAGAGCCAGAAGCAAAAGTCGTCAAAGAAGAACCAAAACCCAAATTACCTGAGAAAAAAGAAAAACCGACAGATGAAACTGTAAATATAAACAAAGTAAAGTCGAAACAAAAAGATGCACTTAATAAATTAAAAGCCGCCGCAGCCATTGAAAAATTAAAAGAAGAAGAATCTAAAAAAAATGAATCTAAACCAAAACAAGTTTTCAAGGGCCGTATTCTTTCGGCAGGAACCAGTATAACGGGATTAGATAAACTTCAATCTGACAGCTACTTGTCGCAGCTCGATGGCAAAATTAAATCGCATTGGGCTTTGCCTCAATGGCTTATTGGGAAACCTTTGCGAGCTCGCGTTCATATTAAGTTTGATGAGGCCGGAGCCATTATTTATAAAAAAATCACTCAATCCAGTGGCAACCCGACTTACGATGATTATTGTTTATTAGCTATTGATAAAGCCACTCCGCTTCCGAAGGTTCCGGAAAAGTTTTCTACTGTCTACAAAGTGGATGGCGTCGTTATCGGTTTTCCAGATTGATTTTTGATTTAAACTTATTTGAAAGGGTCACACTATGAAAAAATATTTTTTACTTCTCCTTATTTTAGGTTTATTTAGTCAAACGAGCTTTGCCGTTGAACCATTGATTAAAGTTGGTGAGGCCAAAAGTAAAAAAAGTAATTTAGCTTTCCCTGGATTAAATAATATTGGTTCGAACAAAAGTAGCACGGCTCTTAAAATCGCAGCTGATATTTACAATACTGCTAAAGGCGATTTGGAAATTTCAACTTATTTTAATTTATTGAATCCGGCTTCATTTTTAGAGAATACGACGAATCTTTCGGCTAAACCAAAAAACATTGACGCGACGAATGGATTTAAATTTCTCACCTGGAAAACTTTAGATGCTGAGTTTTTGATTCGTGCCACGTACTTAATAACCGATAATGAAATGACCGTGGAATCTTTCCTTTATAATGTAGCCCAAGAAAAATTAGTTGTTGGAAAGCGCTACAAAGGAAATCTGAAACAAGCCGTTCAAATCGGTCACACTTTTGCTAACGATATCTTAGAAACACTGACTGGGCGCAAGGGCTTCTATCTTTCTAAGTTTATCGCCACAACTGATAAAACAGGGTACAAAGAAGTTGTTACGATGAACTGGGACGGAAGCAACCTTGATACTTTAACCAGTGACCGCAGCGTCGCTATTTCTCCGAATTGGTCTCCCGATGGAAAGTCAGTGATCTATTCGATTTACACTAAAAAAGTGGGCTCCGCTCAACAAAATTTAACCATGTTTATTCATGATATTGTTAAAGGTAAACGCTCCATTTTATCAAATCGAAATGGCTTGAATTCAGGCGGAAGTTTTTCTCCTGATGGTAATTATGTTTACTTAACCATTTCAAAAAGCGGAACTCCCAACATTTATAAAATAAATCTTAAGGGTCAGGAAGTCGCTCAATTAACCAACGGTCCTTCCGGCGCCATGAATGTAGAAGTGGCTGTCTCCCCGGATGGAACTAAGCTGGCCTTTTCTTCTGATCGCGGTGGAAGCCCTATGATTTATACCATGAATTCAGATGGAACTAATGTTCAAAGAAAAACATTCCAAGGAAAATACAATTCAACACCAACTTGGTCGCATGATGGGAAAAAAATTGCGTTCGCAGGGCAAATTGAAAACTACTTTGATATTTTCACTATGGATGCCGATGGTGGAAATATTGTTCGTATTACCACCGCTTTAAAAGCCAACGGCCAACGAGCCAGCAACGAAGACCCTAGTTTTTCACCCGATGGCCGATATATCGTCTACACCAGCAATCGCACTGGAAAAAATCAGATCTACTTGAACAATTTAGACGGATCCAATGAGCATCGTGTCACGAATGACTCTTATAACTACTTTAAGCCTAAATGGTCGAACAATATAGAATAGAATTTCAGCATGAGTGATCAGAACGTCTTTAAGCGCATGATCACTTGACGAATACCTCGAGCTTTTATAACTCTGTGTGCTCGAGGTACATATGAAAACACAGAATACACGACCGTTAAATTCGTCTAAGATCTCTCTTGCCATTTGGATTTACTTAGCTGCCTTTATGATCATCACATGGTCCTTCAAATCACACTCTACAGAAACGCCTCAAACTGAAATCACAAAAGAAATCCCGGTAACAAAAGCAGAAAAAAAGAAAGCTAAAGCCGAAGAAAAAAAAGTCGCAGAAAAAATCGAAGACGCTAAAAAATCAAAAAAGAAAAAAGAAAAAACACAAGCCGCAGAAGCGAAAGGGACACCTATGTACGCCATATTTGAAACCACTCAAGGAACATTTAAAATAAAATTATTCGCCGATAAAGCTCCAAAGACTGTCGAGAATTTTGTTGGCTTAGCTGAAGGCACAAAAGAATTTACGGATCCTAAAACAGGTAATAAAACAAAAAGACCATTCTACGATGGTCTTATTTTTCACCGCGTGATCCCTAACTTCATGGTTCAAGGTGGATGCCCATTGGGAACTGGTACCGGCGGTCCAGGTTATAAATTTGAAGACGAAATTGCTCGTGATCTTAAGCATGATAAGCCAGGCAAATTATCTATGGCTAATGCGGGTCCGAATACCAACGGCAGTCAATTCTTTATAACTGTTGCAGCTACACCTTGGTTAGATGGCAAGCATGCGATCTTCGGCGAAGTATCAGAAAATTATGAACTCGTTAAAGCTATCTCTGAAGTTCGTACAGGTGCTAACGATAAACCAGCCGAGCCGATTATCATTAAACACGTTAAAATTGTTCGCGAATAATAACTGATTTACCCCATGATGTTCTTATGACATCATGGGAGTCATGTTAGACCTACTTTGGAATCTTGATCTCACTGTTTTTAGATTTATCAATCAAACACTCTCGTTTGATTGGTTGGATCAAATTACCCCAGTTCTAACTAACCTTGATGACTATCTGTGGATCAAGATCGCTCTGCCTCTGGTGATCTTTTTTTTCTTTTTTCAAAAATATAAGCGATCGGGTATCACTTATTTTCTTTTTTTAATTT
>CALMPX010000264.1 GCA_937871355.1 uncultured Bdellovibrio sp. | reverse complement strand
TAAATAAATCTTCTGGAGGCGGTTCCATACAAAGTCGATCGGCTCCCGCCACCATTCGTTTCCAATTAAATTCTGGACGAAATAAAACAACTTTTCCGTTTTCTTGGCGAAAAGCTTTCATCCCCTCGAATAAAGCCTGTCCATAATGAAGAACGCTGGCTCCGGGATCAATTTCAAATGATTTATAAGGTCCCACATGAGCTTCATGCCAGCCTTTTTGAGTTGAGTATTTGGCTGTAAACATATGATCTGTAAAATACTTACCAAAACCTAAGGTGCTGATATCTGGTTTAACTTTAAACTGAGTGCATTTTTCAATCGTGATCGGCGTTATTTTCATGGGAAGATAGAAGCATAATTCATTTGAAAAAACGAGTTATTTAACCAGTTCACGATTGAATAATTGGAAAAAATGGCTTTCTTTTAATCAAATTTAATCACAAAGTACATTAATATTGTCGTCGGGATCGATCTCAGTCAAAGGAGCTTCTTTAAGGTATCCTTTTAAAAATTGGATCCGCTCTTGGTCTCCGGGGTGAGTCAGCAAAAAACCAGGTATATTTTCTTTAATCTCTTTCTCTTTGACTGATGATCGTTCAAAAAAATCAATCATGCCTTGAGATGTGAGATTCATTTTATTTAAAACGTGGTCGACGGCATATCGATCAGCTTCCGTTTCATCTTCTCGATTAAACTTGAGACTGACGATACTCATAACAGTGGAAGGATCCATCAAAATAAAACTGGTCACATCACCGGTGATAAAGTTAGCAGCTGTAGTTAATAAACTTCCGCGAACGATGGATTGCAAATGGTGACGATGAACGACATGACCTTTTTCGTGAGCCAAAATTCCAATGATTTCCTCGTAGGATTTGGCTTGGTTAATCAATTCATCTGTTAAAAAAATATATCCTCCAGGCAATGCAAAGGCATTGGCCTGATTCATCTGGATCACTTTGATTTTATTCAAATCTCCGAGTTCGCTGATGGTATCTGGGTACAATTGTTTCAGTTTTAAAATGAATTGGTACTGATCTCTATCCGGTCCTTTGGTCGGACGACATATATGAAACATCTCGTCGTATTTTAACTGCTGGGCCAGTTTTGCTTCGTATTCTGAGGGAATTTTTTGAGCAATAAAACGACTGAGCGGTTGAGTTGCAAAATACAAACCGATCACAAGACTGGCCACAGCCAATAGACTGATCGCTATGATTTTTTTACTTTCTAAAATTTTCTGCCAGGAAGTTTTTTTGATCGATTCGAAGTGTTTCATCATATCAGGATCGATCATTTCAATCCGGGCGTGAGGCTCAACTGTGGTGAGTAAAAATTTATAATCTAAATGATTGGGATCGTATTGTATGGACTGAATAGTCCATACATCCAGCTGCTGTTGGTTTTGATCGCGGATAATCAATTGATGACCCTCTATGGTCACCCGAGCCAAAATGGCTTCAGCTTTTTCCCCGTCAAAATATTTTACGTTCCATGATGGCAACATCTAGAAGCCAAAATCCACTTCGTAAGCCGAAGCTAAGTCATCACCTACCGCAGATCCTGTTTGAGGAATATTTTTAACACCTTCTAAATTTAAAGTTCCTTTTAATGATAGATGACTAAAGAAAAGATGGAAGAACTTATTAATCACCCATGGCGTGGCTAAACCTAAAGTTAAAATAACCGCAAGATAACCCACGATCGTGTAACCTAGTATGTCCCCGCCTGTTATATTTAAATGGAATGAATTTGGACCAATGTGTGTTTTCTCCATGCGATACTGCATACGACTGATAAAATACCAGGGAAGATACAGACCTAAAGTAATAATTGAAAGAAAAAGACCTTTCACACACAATAAGAAATATTCAGTACCATCGCCATCAAATGAAAATTGAATACCGCCATAATTTGTGCGATTAATTAAAAATTCATGTTTATTGATGGTAAAGAACGGAGCATAGATTCCTAATGTGAGCACGGATAAAACGACGCCTTTAAAATACAATAGATTAAATTCACGAGCTTGAGCTTTATCTCGGTTTACATCAAACCGAATTTGTCTCCATAAAGTACGAAGTGCGCGGTATCTTAATCCGGCATAAGTCGCTAGAGCAAAAATGTAAATGTAAACTGGTAATATCAAAAACCCGACGACAGGGGCAAACTGCTTGGGCACAAGAAGTGTAATGATATTCACGGCAATAACGGCCGGAAATAAAAAAACTAAAAGCTTAAGCCAACCGACGAAAAGCTCTTTCCCCGTTCCAGTGTATGCAAAACGATCTCCTTTAAAAGCTGTATTCGACCAATAAAACCGACGCACGTTAGTCCGAGCCCAAGGCGAGTAAAATCCAAAAGTGATAATGGTAAAAAATAAATTTTTTAAAAACAAAATGGCTAAGTCAGTTCCCACTCCGTGGTAGCTGAATAAATGAGTCGTTTCTTCGGGATTATCTTTGTTAAACAAAGAAGAATCAGCGATGACGGCTTTTATATTATTTTTTCTTTTTTCAATTTCATTGAAACAGGCGGTATAGTTTTCGGGAAACTTATCTTTATCGATTCTTTCTAAAGCGGCCGACAAGGCTTCGTCCGAATACTGCGAAAAATCAATCGTACTTTTAGGATCGGTCATTGAGTTTACTCCTGTGAAAGTAAACTATAACCTGACTTATGCTGATTTTTGAGTATTATTTTTTGAATCGGCTTTGATTTTGACTAAATCAAGATCTCGTTTCAAATGTTGTTTGTAAAAATAAGCACTCACTATCGTGGCCACAATAAAACCAAATCCGATCCAGGTTAGGGTTTGACTGGGCTCAATTTTTTTAATGATTTGGGCGTAACTCGGAAGGCTTAAGATTAAAACAACTTGAAAAACTGTGATCTGGGCTAACTTCTTTTGGACTTTTTTTTCATTTTCAATAGGGCTCATTCTTTTAATCTAAGCCATTTGCCCCGGAGGGAACATATTTTTTATCCCTCCCAGGCCATTACTAGACTGTTACTCTTTAAGCACAGGCTTGATTTCCAGTGCTACTTTTTGTGAGTTACGCAGAACTATAATATTAGTTTTAATATCTGGCTTAACTGTTTGCAATGTATAGACATAATCGTAAATATTTTCGATGGGCGTTTTGTCGAATTCAATAATCACATCTCCCATCTTAAGTCCAGAAAGCTCTGCCGGAGACCCTTTAGCCGTTCCAGATATTTTCACACCTTTAATATTATCTTGAGAATAATCAGGAATCGTTCCGAGAAAAATTCTAAACGATCGACCTTCTAATTTTGATCCTTTATTTCCTTCAACTGATTGATAGGTCAATTTTACTTTGGGTTTTTCAAGTTCATCCGCGAATTCTTTGACTAATTGAATACTTTTGACCAGCCCGTCATAATTCAAAGTGTCCGGTTTATCGTTGGGTGTATGATAAGCTGTATGTGATCCGGTAAAAAAAGAAATCGAGGGAATTTTTCCTAAGTAAAGCGCCATCGAGTCCGTGGGAAGATAGGGATCTGATGTTGTTGTGATATTCATTTTTGTTTTTATAGAAGCTTGTTCCGAAATACTTGACCATTCTTGGGCCGAACCTAGACCTTGCACAAAAACACGATCATTCAAACGACCAATCATATCCATATTTAATCCGGCTAAGAATGTATCACTTAAACTTTTTTTATTAAAACCTTCTTTGAGC